>JAKACR010000212.1 GCA_021821225.1 Bacillota bacterium
GGACGGCAGTCTCGGCATCCGTCGGCACTTTGAGTCGCCGTACCGACCGGGCGAGAAGATCACGGTTCTTGAATACTATCAGTGGATCTTTGAGAATGCGGTGCCCGGTCTGTCGGAGGCCGCGGCGGAGCAGGGACTGGCGCCGCTTGCATACATGCAGAAATACGGCTGCTTTGAAGTGACGAAAGAGGTTTGCGGGGTGCACCGCAAGTCGTTGCCGGCGGAACTGGTGGGCGATGCCACGATTGTTCCGGAGATTTCAGGGGACGGGCGGTTCAACGGCAGGCAGGCGGGTGTCTGGGTGGACCATCCTGTGCATGGCGACAACCACGCGCCGCTGCCGGGTCCGTTCAAGAATGAGCGGGGGCAGTTCCGTGCGGGCATCGTGGTGAATGACAGGGCTGTCAAGGGCTGGCCTACGCCGTCCGGCAAGCTCGAATTCTTCTCGACGACGCTGCGCGACTGGAATTGGCGCGAGTACGCGATTCCCATCTATCCGCGAAACGAGGCGGAGAGGCGGCAGATGCCGCACATTGTCACGCATGTCCATCACCGGACGATCGACCGCGACAATCACGAGTACATCCTGCTGCCGACGTTCCGCCTGCCGATGCTGATCCATTCGCGAACGAACGGCGCCAAGTGGCTGCACGAAATCGCGCATGCCAATCCTGTCTGGATCCATCCGGAAGATGCGGAGCGCCTTGGCGTGCAGACGGGGGACGAGGTGCGGATCAGCACGGAGATCGGCTCGATTGTCGACAAGGTGTGGGTGACAGAGGGCATTCGCCCCGGCGTGATCGCGTGTTCGCACCACCTGGGACGCTGGCGTCTGCGCGAAAACACCGGGAGCGACCGCTGGAGTTCGTCGCTTGTCCACATTGAGGAAGTGGGGGAGGGCAAGTGGCAGATGCGGCAGGTGCACGGGCCCGCGCCATTTGTCAGCGGCGATCCGGATTCACAGCGCATCTGGTGGTCGGACGGCGGTGTGCACCAGAATGCGATCTTCCCGGTGCAGCCCGACCCGATCAGCGGCATGCACTGCTGGCATCAGCGGATCCGCGTGGAGAAGGTGAGAAGCGGAGCGCATTACGGCGAGATCGAGGTGGATACGGAGAAGGCGTATCAGGTGTTTTTGCGCTGGTTGAAGATCACGCGTCCGGCGCCGGGGCCGGATGGGCTGTACCGGCCGTACTGGATGCTGCGTGTGCTGAAACCCCACCCCGATGCGTATGTGGTTCCCGAACAGGAGGACTGGGAACAGGAGGCGAATGAGACCGCGCGTTTCCAATAGATTCCCATGGCGACTGAGCGCCACATCGGCAAGATGAGAATGAACTGGGCCAGCGCCATGCCCCGTGCCCGGCGAGTTTAGCGACCGCGGTGTCCGGACAAAGGATTTTCCGGCGCCGCGCAGTGCGGTACAATGGCAGCAGAGCGACCATTCGGTTTGTCTACCGGATCGGCGAAAGGCGCGGCAACTGCGCAATGGAAGGCGGCGTACGTGTGCAGAGGGCATCTGGTGGTGTGCGGACGCCGGCGGATGGCACGCCGCTTCCTCCTGTCAGCGGCATCCTGCTGTCCGGTGGACACAGCAGGCGTATGGGGCGTGACAAGGCGAGTCTCACATGGAGGGGGCGGACGTTTGCCCGTTGGGTGCTGGATGCGCTCGACACAGTGTCCGACGATGTGCTGGCCGTGCGCCGTCCCGGCCAGACCGCGATTGCGGGCGCGGTGCGCACCGTATTTGATCGCCATCGGGACGCCGGTCCGCTCGCCGGACTGGAGGCGGGCCTGCTCGCCATGCATTGGGAGTGTGCGATTGTCTGCCCTGTCGATGCGCCGCTTGTGCGGCCGGATCTGTTGCGGCTGCTGGCGAGACTGATGGAGCGGCGGCGCAAAGTGACGCAGGCGGTTGTCCCTGTACAGGATGGGAGACCCCAGCCGTTGACCGCGTGTTATCACCGGTCGGCCGCCGCCGTCTTTGGTCCCGCGATCGCCGCCGACCGGCTGCGCGTGCTGTCCGCCCTGGATCAGTTGCGCATCCTGTACGTGCCGGAGGAAGTGTGGCGCGCGGTCGATCCGGACGGGCGCAGTTTTGCGGTGATCAATACGCCGGAGGAGTACGCCCGGTGGTGTGCAGCCGAAACGGATTCCGGGCCGTCCGGCGCACCGCCCTCGGTGGTCTGAAGGGGAGTTTCACGCAATGGACGATTTGATCACGATACAGGAAGCACAGCGGCGCATTGCGGATGCCGTTGTCCCTCTGGGCGCCGAACAGGCGCCTCTTTTGCACGCGCTGGGGCGGACGCTGGCCGCCGCCGTGCCTTTCAAGGCAGACATGCCGCCGTTCGATCGCGCCATGATGGATGGATACGCGGTGCGCGCGGGGGATGTCGCCGCCGCGGCGCCACAGGCGCCTGTCGTCTTGCGTGAAACGGGGCAGACAGTTTTTGCGGGGGATTTGTCCGGCGCCGTTTGTCCGCAAGGTGGCGCTGTGCGCACGATGACGGGGGCACCCGTGCCGGACGGCGCCGACGCGGTTGTGCGGTTGGAATTCACGGAGCGCGGCGCGGCTGGGACGGTGCGCATCCTGCGCCCGGTTCCGGCCGGCGAAGCGGTGCAGTCGCGCGGTTTTGGCGGCCGCGCGGGCGACGAGATCGCGCCTGCGGGGGTGCGGGTGGATGCGTTGACACTGGCGACGCTTGCGGCGCACGGGCATGCGGACATCCGGGTCATGCGCCGGCCGCGCGTCGCGCTCGCCGCAATCGGCAGTGAACTTACAGCGCCGGGCGGTGCGGTGCAATCCGGGCAGTTATACGATTCCAATTCTTCTATGTTGCATTCTCTTGTGCTTGGCTGGGGAGGAGAACCGCTTCCGGGTGGAGTCTGTCCGGACAGTCTGGAGGAGATGGCCTCCCGGCTGGCCGCGCTGTGGGAGCGTGCGGATGTGCTTGTCACAACGGGCGGCGTGTCGGTCGGAGACGGCGATCTGACGCCGCGGGCGTTTTTGCGGTTGGGCGCCCGCAGCTTGTTCCAAGGTGTCTGGATGAGACCGGGCACTCCGGTTTGCGCGTTCGAGAAAGACGGGAAGATCGCGCTCGCGTTATCCGGCAATCCCGGCGCCGCGTACGTCAACGCGATACTGTTGATGCTTCCGTTGCTGTACCGCTTGACAGGCCGGGCGCAATATCTGCAGGAACATGTTGTGACCGCCCGCCTGGTCGCCGATCCGGGCAAGCGCACGACGCGCCACGCGCGCTTCTTGCGCGGCCAACTGACCATGCGCGATGCGACGCTGTGGATCGATCCCGGACTCGGCCAGTCGCCGGCCATCCCGCATCGACTGGGAGCGGCTCTGGCGGTGATCGCGCCGGGTGAGACGGCGCGCGAAGGCGTACTGTATCCAGTGATCGTGGAGCAGGCGTGGCCGTTGGCGGCAGTGGGAGATGAGGGACTTGCAAGAGACGCGCTGCGTCGCTATTGCGGGGTATAAAAATACGGGAAAGACCACGCTGGTGCAGGACCTGACCCGGTGGTTCGCCCGGCGTGGCCGGACGGTCGCCGTGATGAAGCGCGATGTGCACGGCTTTGCGGCGTTTGCGGATGAACGGGTGGATACGGGCCGCCAACTGCGCGCAGGGGCGAAACGTACGCTTATCGTAGGTCGCGACGGCCACGTTGGACTGGAGATTGGGCAGGCTGGACGGAAAGAACTCGGCACGCTGATCGGGTGGATGGGCGCGGCGGACGTGTTGCTGCTCGAAGGTTGGAAGGATGCGTCCGTTTCAATGGTGGCCCTGTTGGGCGAGACGGATTGGCGGGAGGAGGCGTATGCCGCGCCTGCCTTCGCAAGGGCGGCCAGGGAACGCGGCGATCTGCTGGCGTGGATCGCGCCGCGCCCGCCGCTTGCCGTCGGAGACGGATTGCCGATATATCTGCGCAACGATATCGACGGGATCGCGGCACAAATCGAATGGGCGTTCCGGCAGGGAGCGGGGCGATTTGATCCGGGGGATCTCGCGGCGTATGCGCTTGGGGAACAATAGCCAGATGGTGGGCGTTTTTGCACAGGCTCTTAAAGACAACGTTAAATTTGTCCTGCTACACTCCATCTGCTGTCAGAAGTAGGCGTTCTTTGTCGCTCCGGGATTCCGGCCGGTCGCCGTCAGGCGTAGTTTAGACCCGCAAGCTCCCGGCTTAAGCCGTGTAGTATATGACCACTCATGCCAGGGGGAGTTTGTCATGAATACGGAAGTGCTTGAATTGCCGAAGCGTCTCGCCAAGCCGCGCGAAACGGGCATCACGGTCCTGATCGACAACGGAGTGCCGACGCGGTATTTCACGGACGTGATGGAGAGCATGGGCGACGCGGTCGACTTCGTCAAGTTCGGTTGGGGCACGTCGGTTGTCACGAAGGATCTTGAGCGAAAAATTGAGAGCGTCACGGAAAATGGCGTCGGTTTTTTCTTCGGCGGCACGCTGTTTGAAAAATTTTACTTCCAGGGCAAGATCGATGAGTATTACAACTATCTGCTGCGTTTTGGCTGTCGGCACGTAGAGATCTCAAACGGCACGGTGGCGCTCTCCAACCGCGAGAAGGCGGGATTCATCAGAGATTTTGCCCGGCATTTCACCGTGTTGAGCGAAGTCGGGTACAAGGATGCGGAGAAGTCGATCAATCTGCATCCGCGAAGATGGATTGACTTTATCCGGGAGGATCTTGAGGCGGGCGCGTGGAAGGTTATCACGGAGGCGCGCGAGAGCGGCACGAGCGGCATCTGTCGCTCCAATGGCGAGTTGCGGTTTGGGCTCATGGAGGAGATATTTGAAGCGCTCGATGTCGGCAGGATGGTATTTGAAGCGCCGGGCAAGGACCTGCAGACGTATTTTATCCAGCGGCTCGGCGCGCAGGTCAATCTGGCGAACGTCCCGTTTGCGGACGTGATTCCGCTTGAGACGTTGCGTCTCGGCCTGCGGTCGGACACGCTTCTGCTGTTTGAGGAGGGCGGTGTGCTGTGAGAAACCGGGACAATGTGTTTCACCTCGCCATCCCCTGCAGGGATCTCGACGAGGCGCAGGAATTCTATGTGGCAAGGCTGGGCTGCAAACTGGCCCGCCGCTATCCGGATCGGATCACGCTGGACTTTTTCGGCGACCAGGTGGTCTGCCACCTCTCGCCGGAGAAGATCGACCGCGAACCGGCCATGTACCCGCGCCACTTTGGCGTGACATTCCGCGAGCGGCGGGAATTTGACAACCTGCTCAAACTGGCGCGGCAGCGGGGGCTCCCGTTTTTTCAAGAGCCAATGCAGCGGTTTGAGGGAC
>JAKACR010000213.1 GCA_021821225.1 Bacillota bacterium
GCACGCGCGAACGGATGCGGGAAGAGCGGGCGTATGTCCAGGGCGCCTGGGGAATGCACCGCGACGTTGTTCTTTACGCGCCGACGGCAAATTTTTTCCTTATTCGCCTGTCTCCTTCGTGCGCGGAACGCGTGCTGCAGGGGGCGGCGGCGCAGGGCGCGCTGTTGCGCGACTGCGCGTCGTTTTCCGGTCTAGGCAAAGGGCATCTGCGTATCGCCATCCGCCGGCGCGAGGACAACGTCTGGTTGTGGGAGATCGTGAGAAACCTGCTGGATACGTGCGTTGATAATTGACAACCATCCCGCGCTGTTCTATGTTCGACTTGTTTGGGGCAGGCGGTTTCATCGTGAATAGGGGCGGCACTGCAAACGGCAGGGTGGGAGGAATGTGCATGCTGAAAGTGGGAGTGGTCGGGGCGGGGACGATGGGATCCGCGCACAGCCGGGCGTACGCGGCCATGCCGGACGTTCAGCTCGTCGCCATCGCGGATATCCGCGCCGAGGCGGCAAAGTCGCTTGCGGATGAGTGCGGTGCGCGCGCCGTAGCCGATCTGACAGGAATTCTTGCGGAGAATGTGGACGCGGTCGATATCTGTGTCCCGACGCCGCTGCACCGTACATACGTGGAACGATGTGCAAAGGCAGGGAAACACGTGGTCTGCGAAAAACCGCTCTCCCGGACGGTTGATGATGCGCGCGCGATGATCGATGCGTGCACCGCTGCCGGCGTGAAGCTGTTTGTCGGACAGGTGGTCAGGTTTTTCCCGGAATACCGCAAGGCGCGGGAACTTGTGCAAGGCGGTAAGCTGGGCGCGGTCGGCACGGCCCGTTTCATGCGCGGGGGAGGCTTCCCGCACGCGACAAACGACTGGTACGCGAGCTTTGAACAAAGCGGCGGCGTCATCCTTGACCTGATGATCCACGATTTCGATTTTCTGCGCTGGTGCTTTGGACCTGTCCGGCGCGTTTACGCGCTCACGACGGCGGGGCGCGAGTTCAATCGCCTGGATCACGCCCTGGTGAGCCTGCGGTTTGAAAGTGGTGTGATCGCGCACGTCGAGGGCACCTGGGCGCACCCCGCGGGATTTGCGACGCGTTTTGAGATCGCGGGGGAAAGCGGGATAATCCAGCACGACAGCGAGCAGGCGGCGCCTGTGCACACGAAGCTGCGCGGTTCGGGCGCGGGAGCGGGCGGTGTGGCCGTGCCGGAGAGTCCGCTGGAACACAGCCCGTACGAGTTGGAGTTGCGCCATTTCGCCGACTGCCTGCTGTACGGCGCCGATCCTGTCGTGACGCCGGAAGACGGGTACGAGGCGCTGAAGATCAGCCACTTTGCGCTGGAGTCCGCCCGCACAGGGCGTGCGGTGACACTGTAGGGTCAGGCACAAGCGATGCGAGGAGGCTGTCGGGATGGATGCTGTCAAGATCGGCATGATCAGTTTTGCACACCCGCATGCGTACAGTTATGCCAGGGCTGTGCGGATGACTCCGGGGGCGGAACTGGTCGCGGTGGCGGACGACGGGCGCGACGTTGCGGCGACCGTGGCAAAACGGTTCGACGCCGTGCCGTTCACCGATTACGAGGACTTGTTGAAACAGGAGCTTGACGCGGTCATCATTTGCAGTGAAAACGCGCGCCACGCCGAGTTGGTCGTGGCGGCCGCGCAGGCGGGGAAACATGTGATGTGCGAAAAACCCATCGCGACGACGGTCGAGGACGGGTGGCGGATGATCAATGCGTGCAAGGCGCACGGCGTCAAGCTGCAAACGGCGTTTCCCGTACGCTACAACCAGCCTGTCCGGCGAGCGAAGCAACTGATCGACAGCGGGCGGCTTGGGCGCATACTGGCCGTGCAGGGGACCAACCGAGGACAGAATCCCGGACGCTGGTTCATCCGGCCCGAACTGTCGGGAGGCGGCGCCGTTCTGGACCACACGGTGCACGTCGTCGACGTGCTGCGCTGGTATCTGAACAGCGAAGTGCGGTCCGTGTATGCGGAGATTGACAACCGTTTCGGTTCGGACAGCATAGACGATTGCGGTCTCCTGATGCTGCAGTTTGATAACGGCGTGCTGGCGTCGCACGATCCGAGCTGGTCGCGCTGCAAATCGTTTCCCACATGGGGCGACGTGACGCTGGAGATCGTTGGCACCGAGGGGGTCACGCGGGTCGATGCGACGGCGCAGCACCTTCTTGCGTACGACGACGCGACGGGGCGGCACACATTTGAACCGTGGGGAGACGATTTCGATCTCCTGATGGTCAGGGATTTCATCGAATGTGTGCGAGACGGCCGGGAACCATTCATCACTGGCGAGGATGGGCTGCGCGCCATGGAGGTCGCCCTGGCCGCCTACGAATCGGCGCGCACGGGCCAACCGGTCACACTTGAACAACCTCTTGAACGAAAAAAAATGTAGATGTGCTCCTGGAGACATGTGATAAGAGCCTGTTCAAAAAGTGGGAAGGTAACACCCACGCCGTGCAATGGGACATGGGATAAACCGAGTGTGCAGTGGACATTATCCCATGTCCCTAAGCGTACGTTTTCGGGTACGTGAGGGAGCATTTCTGGCGATGACGCGGCAATGCGCCGGGGAGTTCTGCCCACTTTTTGAACAACCTCGATAAACCAATTTTCAGCAGGTGACTTTATCACATGTCCCCTTGCGCCTTCTCTGCGGCCTGCCACGGCGTGCCCGGCGGCAGGGGAGCATGTTCAGATCAGGCGGCGGATGGCCCTGCCTGCCTTCCGGTGTTGTCATCCCCCAGACAATACGGTGGTGAGTATTTGAATATTCGGTGTATGGATCAATCATCCAATTGACAAGTGCCTATACCTGATTATAATTATACCCGTACCGGTATGATGGAGTGCGTTCCGGACCGCGAAAAGACCGGGAAGACTGATGAAGTTTCGAACTGGTCCAGTCTTGTAACGGCTTTGCGGAGCCGGACAGATGCTCACGAGAGGAAGCGATGTGATTCGGCGGCCGGATGCGCACGCGATGTACGGACGAACTCTCCGGCAGGTCCAGGGATAAACCGCAGGAAGCGATTCATCAAGTGGGTTCATCGGATCAGTGAGAGGGTGGGGCGTCATGGCAATTCATCTTGGGATGTCCCAGATCTGGCTTTGCGTGCTTTCCGGTGGTATCGTGGGATTCACGCTCGGCTTGATCGGTGGCGGCGGATCCATCATGGCAGTACCGCTCCTGCTGTATCTGGTGGGCATTCGCGATCCGCATGTCGTAATCGGCAGCACCGCGCTGGCGGTTTCGGCCAATGCGTACATCAATATGATTCCGCACTGGCGGGCGGGCAATATGAACTGGCGCGCGGCGGTTCTCTTCGCGCTTCCCGGTGTGGCCGGCGCATACCTGGGTTCGACGATCGGCAAGCTGATCAACGGCAAGGAACTGCTGTTTCTCTTCGCCGTTTTGATGCTGGTGATCGCTGTGCTCATGATTCGCAAGAAGCCGCGTCGGTCGTCGGATGCGCCGCAAAGCGAACAAAGCGCGGGACTTCGGATCGGACGGGTTGTTCCAACAGGATTTTTGACAGGGATGACATCCGGCTTTTTTGGCATTGGCGGCGGGTTTCTGATCGTTCCGGGACTGGTTTTTTCCGGCGGTCTGTCCATGACAGAGGCGATCGGAACCTCTCTGTTTTCCGTGGGGACGTTTGGCCTGACCACGGCTGTTTCATACGCCGTGTCGGGGCTGGTCAACTGGCTCGTGGTGCTGCTGTACGTGGGTGGCGGCGTTGTCGGCGGGATTGTGGGGACGAAGTCCTGCACGGTCCTCGGCAAGCGCAAGCAGGCTCTGCAATGGGTGTTCTCCGGCACCATCACTGCGGTGGCGTGCTACATGCTGTATGTTAATCTCGGTGTGCTCAAACTCTTATGATCAAGAAGGGAGGGGCGGTCCATGTCGTCCGGCACATTGCTGTTGATTGCGGTTTTGATCCTGCTTGTTCTGATGGCGTACAAAATGATGCCTGTTAAAGGAGTTGCGGCCGTCTCCGCTGAAGAATTGCAGGAACGCCTGAACAAGGGAAGGAAGTCGGACAGTCAGTTCATCGATGTCCGTGAACCGTTTGAATACCAGGCGGGGCATGTTCCGGGATTCCGCAATGTACCGCTTAGCCAGTTGAAAAAAAGGTTACAGGATATCGACAAGAACAAGGACGTGGTGGTCATGTGCCGCAGCGGAGCGCGCAGCATGCAGGCGGCCAGGCTGCTGAAGAAAAGCGGCGTGACAAAGGTGTTCAATGTCACGGGTGGAATATCGCACTGGACAGGCAGGGTGGAGAAGTAGCCATCGCGGCGGCCTGCACCGGATCGCGGACGGGGTGATACGCCAGGGATGGGGGAATTGGGCATGGTGTATAATGACCAGGTGAAAAACCGCCTCAAACGTATTGAAGGACAGGTACGCGGGGTCCTTGGCATGATGGAACAGGAGAAGGAGTGTGCGGACGTCATCAATCAACTGTCCGCGATCCGTGCGGCTGTGGATCGAGTCATCATGTTTGTCGTAGGCGAGAATATGGAACAGTGCATTCGCGAGGAATTGACGAACGGCCGACCCGCCGAAAAGGTGATTCGCGAGGCGATTGATTCCTTGATGAAAAGTCGTTGAACAACCTCGGATAAAGTCCTATTGGAGGATGCTGCTGCACTCTTTTGGAAGATACTGCACTTTGATGGAACTATCATTGTAGAGGATGGGATTGCCATGGACTTTCAGTATTCGGTAAGCACCGGCAAATCTGTGGATGATGCAGTGACGGCGCTGGAAGAGAGCCTGAAGGAACGCAAGTTCGGCATCCTGTGGAAACTGGACATGACGGCCACTCTGCAGAGTAAGGGCCTGCCGTTCAACCGACCCTACCGTGTGCTGGAGGTCTGCAATCCGGCGGAGGCCAATCAGGTATTGACGGCCAATACGCGCGTGGGGTATTTTCTTCCGTGCAAGCTGGTCGTGTACGAGGATGGCGGCAAGACGATGATCGGCATGCCGAGACCGTCTGTCCTGATGGACCTTTTGGGAGACGGTTCGTTGGCGGAGACGGCCCGGCGGGTTGAGCGCACACTTGTCGAAGCCATCGATGCGGCCAAATAGAGGTTGTTCAAAAAGGGAGCAAAACTCCCCGGCGCTGGCGGAGTCATCGCCAGAAATGCTCCCTCACGTACCAAAAACGTACGCTTAGGGACATGGGATAAACCTACACATTCGGTTTATCCCATGTCCCATTGCACTGCGTGGGTCAACCCTGCCCTCTTTTTGGACAGGCTC
>JAKACR010000214.1 GCA_021821225.1 Bacillota bacterium
TTCTCAGCCGCACCATGCTGATGCTGCTCACCCGGTCGAACATCGTCAGGAACCCCTGGTGGTTCGGAATGGCCAAGGGAAAGGAGGTCGATGTGAAATGACCCGCTTTCCCATCGTGGAGAAGCGCAAGTGGTTTTTCCTCCTGTCCGGCAGCATCACCATCGCGGGACTGATCGTCCTGTTGCTTGTCGGGCTGAACCTCGGCACGGACTTCAAGGCGGGCTCGCGCGTGCAGATTGAGCTCAACCAGCCGTTTCAGGCCGCGCAGGTGCGCAAGGCGTTTGCCATGGCCGACCTGCCCGTCGGTTCGCAGGGCATCACGTCGGCGGGCAAGAACAACCAGATGGCGGTCGTCATGCTGGGCTACCGGCTGACCAATGCGCAGCAGGGCCGGATGAACGCCGCCGTCAAGAAGGTGTTTCCGAAATCAATCGGCAGCGAGGTGAGCGCCGTCTCGCCGGTCATCGCGCAGGAGCAGTCGCAGACGGCGGTGTACGCCGTGCTGTTCGCCAGCCTGGGAATTGTCGCGTACGTGGCCGTCCGTTTCGAGTACCGGTTCGCGGTTGCTGGCATCGTGGCGCTCCTGCACGACGCGTTCATCGTCATCTCGGTGTTCGCGCTGCTGCGCATCGTGGTCGACCTGCCGTTCATTGCCGCGGTGCTCACGATTGTCGGCTACTCGATCAACGACACGATCGTCATCTTCGACCGCATCCGCGAGAATTTCCGCGCCGAAAAGCCGAAGACCAAGGACGAACTGGTGAAGCTTGTCGACAGGTCGCTGTGGCAGACCATGACGCGTTCGATCAATACGGTGTTGACGGTGCTGTTCGCTGCCCTGTCATTGTTTTTCTTCGGCGGCGATCCGATCCACAACTTTTGCTTCGCTCTGCTGGTCGGACTGGTCAGCGGCGCGTATTCGTCCATATTTATTGCGAGTCCGATCTGGGTGGTCTGGCGCGCCCGCAGCCTGAATCGCGGCGCGCGCGGCGGCAGCCAGCCAAACCCGGCGCGCCCGTGAGGGAGACTGTCGGATAGGGGACATGCGATATTCGATCGGTCCGTCGCAGGTCTGTCCATCTATAGCGTTTGACTAAAGCCTCAACCGCTGTAGATGTCCGTTTTGGATTTCGCTCCGGACTTTATCGCATGTCCCCGAGAGCGTTCGCCGCTCTGAAGTGTGGATGATGGCAATGTCTCCTTGGCGTGCGGGGCGCGCGGCAGGGAGATCTTTTTTATCTGGCGGGCCCGCCAGGTCGCGACAATATCGCGCTTGAAAGGAGGCGTTCGCGTGCGGATGGAGCCGGACACCGTCAGGACGAAGGCGCGCTGGGCCCAGATCAGTGTCTGGTCCAACGTGCTGCTCACGGTGGGCAAAGCGGTGATCGGGTTTGCCGCGCACAGCGACGCGCTCTTGGCGGACGCCGCGCACAGCGCAGCGGACGTGGTCGGGTCGCTCGCGGTGGCCATCGGGGTGCGCGTCGCCAAGCGTCCGGCTGACCGCGAGCACCCGTACGGCCACGGCAAGGCGGAGGTGATTGCGGCGAGCATTGTCGCGATCCTGCTCGTATTCGCCGGGTTTGGCGTCGTCTACAGTTCCGCGCGGGCAATCCTGTCTTCGCCGTCGGCGCCCGATCCGGTCGCGCTTGCCGCCGTGCTGGTGGCCGTGGCGATCAAGGAGTGGCTCTACCGCTTCCAGCGCTCGGTCGGGGAGCGCGTCAAATCGCCGGCACTGGTCGCGGGGGCGGCCGACCACCGTTCCGACGTCTACACGTCGGCCGCGGCCGCCGCGGGAATCGCGGCGGCTCTCGTGGGCCGCACATGGGGCATCAAGTGGCTGCTGTACGCGGATCCGCTCGCCGGTGTCCTGGTGGCGGCGGTGGTTGTTCTCGTCGGCTATCGACTGGCCAGGGAGTCGTTCACACTGTTGATGGACCAGGTGGTGTATTCGGACAGCACGGACGCGATCCGGGACTGTGTCGCCCGGGTGGAAGGCGTGGTGCAACTCGACGACCTGCGCGTCCGGTCCGCGGGTTCGTATTGGATGGTGGACGTGAAAATAGCCGTCGATCCGGAGATCACGGTGCGTGACGGGCACAATGTGGCGCGCGCCGTGAAGGACGAGATCATGCGCCGCTTCGCGCAGGTGAGCGACGTCCTGGTGCACGTCAATCCACATGGTGACTGACCAGGGGGCAACCGTGACAGTCCGGGACACGGCTTGGCGTCTTGATCACAGGGCCGCCGGGCGCGGCGGCGGCGGGGGTGAGGTCCGCGAATTGCGGCTTTTGCCGTTTCTCCCGTATAATACAGAGTGGAGCGCCATCCTGTACGTCAGGTTTCGGACGCATGTTGCTGAGAGATCGTCAGGGCGCCGAGACCGCGTATGGGTTGCGCGGGGCGCAGCGCACACTATTTTCCAGAGCGGGGCTGTGCATGGACCTTCGCGACAAGATTCGCCTGATCGAGGACTTTCCTGTCAAGGGTGTACACTTTCGGGATATCACGACGCTGTTGCAAAGCGGGGAAGCGTTTCGTTACGCGGTTGACCGGCTGGCGGAGTACGGGAGGGAGCGGCGCGCGGAATTCGTTGTCGGGCCGGAAGCGCGCGGCTTCGTGTTTGGCGCGCCGGTCGCCTATGCGTTGGGAGTCGGGTTTGCGCCGATCCGCAAGCAGGGCAAGCTGCCCGGCGACAAGATCGGCCGGCGCTACGACCTGGAGTACGGGCAGGATGGTCTGGAACTGCACCGCGATGCGGTGCGGGCGGGCCAGAGGGTGCTGATTGTCGACGACCTGCTGGCGACAGGCGGTACGATCGAATCCTGCGTGACGCTTGTTGAGGACCTCGGGGCGCAGGTGGCGGGCCTGTGCTTCCTCATTGAACTCGAGGACCTGCGCGGTCGCGACCGCCTGCGCAGGTACGATGTCCGGTCATTGATCCAGTACGCATGACGGTTTGCCTGGAAAGGGGGGATGCGCCATGAAGACAGACACGCTGAGCACCGGACCTTCGGAGCCCGTTCGCGCCAAGGGTCTCGACAGACTGCTCGACACCGTCAGCTATCTGAACGAGGACGAGCGCGATCTGTTGCGTCGCGCGTACGATTACGCGGAATTGTTGCACAGGGGGCAGAAACGCAGTTCCGGCCACGACTACATCACTCACCCCGTTGCGGTTGCACAGATTCTCGCCGAACTCAAACTGGACGCGAACACGCTGACCGCCGCACTGCTGCACGACGTCGTGGAGGACACGAAAGTCACGGACGAAGAGGTCGCCAGGCAGTTTAGCGCGGAGATCGCCGGACTCGTCGACGGCGTGACGAAGCTCAAGCGCCTGAAGTTCGAGACGCGCGAGCAGCAGCAGGCGGAGAACCTGCGCAAGATGTTCCTGGCCATGGCAAAGGACGTGCGCGTTGCGCTCATCCGTCTGGCGGACCGCCTGCACAACATGCGGACCCTCAAGTTCCGTCCACCGGAAAAGCAGCGCAAGACCGCGGAAGAGACGCTGGAGATATTCGCTCCGCTCGCCCACCGGCTTGGCATGTCGGCCATCAAGTGGGAACTTGAGGATATCGCGCTGCGTTACCTCGATCCGCAGCAGTACTACCGCATTGTCCACCTGATGTCCAAGAAGCGCGAGGCTCGCGAGCAGTACGTGCAGCAGGTGATCGACATGCTGCGCGGGAAGCTGGCGGAACTGGGCGTCCAGGCCGACCTGAACGGGCGCGCCAAGCACCTCTACAGTATCTACCGGAAAATGACCGAATTGCATAAAGAATTCAACGAGATATATGATCTGTTTGCTGTGCGCGTGATTGTCGACTCGATCAAGGACTGCTACGCGGTGCTCGGCATTGTGCACACGATGTGGAAGCCGGTTCCGGGGCGCTTCAAGGACTATATCGCCATGCCGAAGGCGAACATGTACCAGAGCCTGCACACCACCGTGATTGGACCGAGCGGAGAGCCGCTGGAAATCCAGATCCGCACATGGGAGATGCACCGGACGGCGGAGTTTGGCATCGCCGCGCACTGGGTTTATAAGGAACAGGGCTACGCGGCCAAAGAGGCGGAGCGCGTTGATGGCGCCGCCGGTGTCGTCAGCGCGCAGGACGCGGGAACGAGCGTGCAGACGGCGCAGAATTCCTTCTCGAAAAAGCTCGCCTGGTTTCGCGAGGTCTTGGAGTGGCAGCAGGACTCTCGCGACGCCCAGGAGTTCATGGAGACGCTCAAGGTCGATCTGTTCGCCGACGAAGTGTTCGTCTTTACGCCCAAGGGCCAGGTGATCGAACTGCCCGCCGGCTCCACGCCGATCGACTTCGCGTACCGCATCCACACCGACATCGGCAACCGCTGCGTCGGCGCCAAGGTCAACGGTCGCATCATCACGCTCGATACGCGGCTCAAGACCGGCGACATCGTGGAGATCCTGACGTCGCGCCTGTCGTACGGGCCGAGCCAGGACTGGCTGAAGATCGCCCAGACGTCCCAGGCGAGGCAGAAGATCCGGATGTGGTTCAAGAAGGAGAAGCGCGACGAAAACATCGTCAAGGGCCGGGATTTGCTGGAGAAGGAGATTGTCAAGCACAAGCTCGAGCCGCACACGGTCATGGTCTCGGTGATGCCGGAGGTGCTGTCGAAGTTCAATTTTGGCAAGATCGACGACATGTTCGCCTCCATCGGTTACGGTGGTCTGTCGGCGGTCGCGGTGATGACGCGCATCCTCGAACGGGTGCGAAAGCCCGAACCGGTCATCGAGTCGGTCGCCGACCTGCAGGTGGCGCCGGCGCCGGAACGCGAGCAAAAGCAGCGGCCGGGCGCGGCGAAAAGCGGAGTGGGCGTGCGCGTCAAGGACATCGACAACGTGTTGATCCGCTTCTCCAGGTGCTGCAATCCTGTCCCGGGCGATGAGATCCTGGGTTTTGTCACGCGCGGCCGGGGCGTCTCGGTGCACCGCAAGGACTGCCCGAACGTGATGACCATGGTGGAGGATGGCAGCCGCATTCTTGAAGTGGAATGGGAATCGTCGGGGAACCTGTCGTACAACGTGGATATTGAGATCACCGGGCTTGACCGGCGCGGACTGATCAATGAGGTGATGAACGCGGTGGTTGAGACGAAGACGGATATCACGGCGGTGACGGGCCGCTCGGACAAGCGCCGCATCGCTACCATGCTGCTCAGCATCAATATCCGCAACACGGACCACCTGCACGCTGTGGTGGAGCGAATCAAGCGCGTGAAGGACATCTACGCGGTTCGGCGGGTGATCCAATAGCCATGAGAATCGTACTGC
>JAKACR010000215.1 GCA_021821225.1 Bacillota bacterium
GATCTCATCGATGAACAGCACATCGCCCGCTTCCAGATTGGTCAGAATCGCCGCGAGGTCTCCCGCGCGTTCGATTGCGGGGCCGCTTGTCACACGGATGTTGACGCCAAGCTCATTGGCGATGATATGCGCCAGAGATGTCTTGCCGAGTCCAGGCGGTCCGTAGAACAGGACGTGATCCAGCGCTTCCTTTCGCAACCGGGCCGCGTCGATGAAAACCCGCAAATTCTCCTTCACGTCCTGCTGCCCGACAAACTCTTCCAGCAAACGCGGGCGCAAGGTGTCCTCCCTGTCGTCCTCCTGGCGATACGCGGCATCCACGATCCGTTCCGACATCGGGCACCTCCGTATCTCGTGCTTGTACACGTGAATTGTCATGAATGATGTTGTCGACTATATACCCATCAGCGCGCCAATCCGCGCAACGCCCGGCGCACGACCTCGGCCGTCGGCAGCGCCTCCTCGGCGGCAAAGGCCGCCAGGGCCTGGACTGCTTCGCGCTCCTGAAACCCGAGGGCGAGCAGCGCCGCGTGCGCTTCCTCCAGGTGCGGCGGCACATCCGGCGCGCGCTGCTCTGCGGCTTTTGGCTCCGGCCCATGCCCCCCAAGCAACGCCACGGCCAAGTCGTCGATCCGATCCCGCAGTTCAAGCGCGAGACGGCGCGCGGTTTTGGCGCCGATTCCCGGCACTGTCGTCAGCACGCCGACATCCTCTGACTGAATGGCGCGGACGATCTGTTCCGCCGACAGGCTGCCCAGCATCTGCAAGGCGAGTTTTGGCCCAACGCCCGTCGCGCTTTGCAGACGCACAAACAGCCGGCGCTCCTCATCGGCCGCAAATCCATACAGCAGGATCGCATCCTCGCGCACGTGCTGATGAGTGAAAAGACGCAGCGCATGGCCGCGCTCAGTCGCAAGCCGCACGGATTCCGCTGTGAACACGCGATACCCCACACCGCCCACATCCAGCACAAGCGCGTCATCCTCAACCTGTGCGACTGTACCCGACAAAAAGGCGATCATCCAGACCCGTTCCTCCAACCCGTCCGCATTCCCGATTCAGCACATGCGGCTGTTCCCCGGCGCACGGTGCGCCTGCGCCAAATCCGCGATGCGCTGCCGCTGCAACCCGAGATAAGCGTGCGCCAAGGCCACGGCCAGCGCGTCGGCAGCGTCATCCGGCTTCGGCCGGACGGACAGGCCCAGCAGGACCCGCACCATCTCCTGCACCTGCTGTTTGTCCGCCCGCCCGTACCCGGCAACCGCCTGTTTGACCTGCATCGGCGTGTAGTCAAACTGCGGAACGCCGGCGATCTGCGCGGCGAGCACAACTACGCCGCGCGCTTCGGACGCCACCAGGGCCGTCGTGACATTACGGCTGAAAAACAGTTGCTCTATCCCCATCGCGTCCGGCCGCCGCTCGCGAATGACGCCGCTGACGCCCTCGTAAATCCGCTGCAGCCGGGGACCCGTCGACATGTGCGGTTCCGTCTCGATACAACCGTATTCGACAACGGTGTGTCGATTCCCTTTTACGTCAATCACACCGAATCCAAGTCTTCCGAATCCGGGGTCAATCCCCAATATCCGCACCCGGCGCACCCCTCTTTTCCACAAGCAATCACTCGGCAAACTCGGCGTTCGTGTAGACGCTCTGCACATCGTCGTGCTCTTCGAGCAACGAAAGCAAAGTGGACGCCCGTTCCTCCTCGTCCCCGGACACCTGGACCATCACGGACGGAACGTACGTCACACGGCCGCCGGAAAATTCCACCCCGGCGGCGCGCAACCCGCCTTCCAGTTCGCCGATGGCATCCGGTCCCGTGTAGAACTGGAGCTCCTCGTCCGTCTCCTCGACATCGTCCGCTCCCGCCTCAAGCGCGGTCATCGTCAGATCGTCTGCAGACAGCGGCAACCCTTTTTTCGGCACACTCACCATACCCTTGCGAGCGAACATCCATGCCACGCAGCCGGTTTCGCCAAGATTCCCTCCGTGCTTCGCAAACAGGTGGCGGATTTCCGCGGCCGTCCTGTTGCGATTGTCGGACGACAATTCAAGCATGACGGCAAATCCGCCCGGTCCGTATCCTTCATAGATAAATTCCTCATACACGACGCCCGCCACACTGCCCATCGCCTTGTCGATCGTGCGCTGCAGCGTGTCATTCGGGACACTCCCGGCGCGCGCCTTGTCAAGAGCGATCCTGAGCGCGTAATTGACATCCGGATTGGCGCCGCCTCGCTTTGCCGCCACGTACACTTCGCGGCAAAGCCTGGTGAACACCTGCCCGCGGGACGCATCCTGTCTTCCTTTGCGATGGGCGATGTTCTTCCATTTTGAATGTCCTGCCATGTCGATTCCTCCTGCTCGTCCATCGTCTTCTGTCGGTCGCCGTCACACATCCCGGCCGCCGTCACATACCCCAGTCGCGCGGATAGCGAAAATCAATCCCGATGGTGCGGCTGGACAGCTTGGCGATGACGGGCATACGCCGCTTATAGTGATTCTGGCGCACCCGGCGCACCACGAGTTGCACCACGTCCGACGCAAATCCGCGCTCAACCACGCGCACGGGCGGCAGGCGCTCGTCGACCAGCAGATGCAGGATGGCGTCCGCCTCTTCATAGGTAAAGCCGAGTTCCGTCTCGTCCGTCTGGTCCTGCCACAGGTCGGCCGACGGAGGTTTCTCGCGGATGCCAAGGGGGACGCCAATCAGTTCCGCCACCGCGCGCACCTGCGTCTTGTACAGGTCGCCGATGGGGTTGAGCGCCGACGCGAGATCTCCGAACTGCGTGCCGTAACCGAGCAGCAACTCTGTCTTGTTGCTCGTGCCAAGGGGCAGCGCACGAAAGACGACCGAATGGTCATACAGGATGGACATCCGTTCACGCGCCATCTTGTTGCCGCGCCGCAACGCCGAAGTCTCTCCCACCTGATCAAAATACGCCTCGATCTGCGGGGTGATGTCCACGACCAATTCCGGCAGTCCGAGATCGACCAGCACCTTGCGTGCATCGGCGATGCTCGCCGGATTGCTCTCCCGGTACGGCATGATCACGGGATGGACGCGCTCCCGCCCCAGAGCGCCGACAGCCAGATACGCCACAACCGCGCTGTCGATCCCTCCGGACAGTCCGAACACGACATCCTGATACCCGGTTTTCTGCACTTCCTCGCGCAAGAAGTCGTGCAGGACGGGAACAGCCCGTCCCACATCCGCGGTCAGTTTGCCCCCGATGCGCTCTGCTTCCCGCATGCCGCTCACCTCCGTTCCGCCAACCGCGCCAGCGTGCGCAGCGTCAGATGCACATCTTCATCACGCAGCAGCGGTGTGCGGTAACGCTCGCGGCGCACCGCTTCCAGATCGATGTCCACCATCCCCAGCGCGCGCTCGTGCGTTTCCGTCCGGCTGACGATCTCGCCGTCTGGCGCGACGGCAAACGAATGGCCGAAGAAAAACAACCCGTCCTCGAATCCGACGCGATTGACAAAGATGATGTAACAGGAGAACAGTTGGGCGTACGTGCGCAGCATGCGTTCCCAAAACGCCTGCGCCCCGGAGTTCGGATCGCCGCCCAGGGCCCTGCCCGGTCCCGCCGCGGGGATGAACAGGATGTCCGCCCCGGAGAGCGCAAGCAGATACGGAACGGACACGTGCCAGGCGTCCTCGCAGATCATCATGCCCGCCCGCGCGCCGCCTTTCATGGCGAATGAGTCGAGTTCTCCGCCGCGCGCCACGTGCCGTCCCTCCTCAAACAGCCCGTAGGTCGGAAGGTAGAGCTTGCGGTGCACATGCGCGATCCGGCCGTCCGCCGCATAGACGGCCGCCACATAGAAGCGGTGGTCGGGTCCTTCCTCGATGAAGCTGAACAGGATGTCGATCTCTGCGCTTGCCTGCAAGAGACGCTCAATCGGCGGATCCGTGAGCCGGCACGCCACTTCGTACGTCAGATCTTTCAGCAGATAGCCGGTCAGCCCGAGTTCCGGAAACGCGATGACATCCGCCCCCCGCTCCTTCGCCAGTCCGGCAGCCGCCAGATGCGTCTCCACATTGACCTCAATATCGCCAAGAACAGGCGAGACTTGCCCCAAAGCAACGCGAATCGATTGCACGAACGCCTTCGCTCCCCGAACCCTATCAGACACGTGCCATACACAGGTTGAATCCAGTATATCACGCGCGCCCAAAGACGCGCTTTGCCTCAATGGCGGCCGCGTAGCGAACCCGCGTCGCGGCCCGCCTGCCGGCGCGCGCGGATACCGCCTTCGCACTGTCCCCCACCTCGCGCAACAGTTGCGCGGGATAGCTGCGCAGTGCCGACAGCGCCGCGACATGCGCGCCGCTCAGGTCCGCGATGCGCGTGTAGTCCTCGATCATCTCGCCAATGATGCGTTCCTCGCCCGGCGCGCTGTAGGTCATGTGCCCGTACAACTGAAACAGGTCGTACAATGGGGAATCGCAGCCCGCGAGATCAAAGTCGATCAGGCTGGCGGGAGAACCGGCGGCGACCAGAATATTGTGCGGTGCCAGATCGCGATGGCAGACGATGCCCCTGCCGCGATCCTGCGCCGTCAGCCGGCTGATCGCGTCCGCGGGTAGTTCGCGCAAGGCGCGGGCAGCCGTCTCACGCCAGCGCAGCCATTCGTCGCGCGTGAGTCCGGGCACACGGTCGCCTTTCGCCGCCCGGTTGGCCTCATCCAGCCGGTACGCCAGCTTCTGCAGCAGGGTGGGCGGATGCCGCAGGGCAAACGGGATGGGAACGCGCGCCGCGTGCAGGCGCGCCACCGCCTGAACCGCAACTTTACGCTCACCCGCCGCGCGAAAATCCGCCTGACGGCCCCTGATCCACGGTTCGACTGTCACCAGCGCCCCGCCGACAGGCTGCGCGAGACGACCGTCGACCGTCTCGCGCGGCGCAGGGCATACGCCCCGCGCCGCAAGCGCCCGCTTCAGTTCACCGACTGCCAGCAGGTGCTCCGCCAACAATCCGGCATCCGACGCATACCGCTTGCACATGAACCGCCCCTGTGTCGTCAGCAGCCCGACGACACTGCGCAACGGCAGCACCGCGCGAATCTCAAGCCGGTACGCCCGGCCGACGAGCGCGACGGCCTCCGGCGTCATCCACTTTTCCATCAGCGCTCACCTGCACTGTGCACGGTTTGGACGCGCATCGGCGCCCCCTCACGAATCGCGCAACCAGGAAGAATCGACCAGCCAGACGGACGAACTCTCCTTCACCTTGTGCTTTGTCACATATGCCGGCGGACCGGCGTATCCGGATCCCGCCACAAACGG
>JAKACR010000216.1 GCA_021821225.1 Bacillota bacterium
GAGCAAAGGGATACGGGCGGCCCAGCAAGCCTTGCTTATGGCGCTAAACTCGCCGGGCATAGGGCATGGCGCCGGCCCAGCGAACCTTGCCGCATCCCTTTGTGAAGGGAAGAGTCACTTGCCCCGCAAGCTCGCCATCCTGTTCTGTGCGGCGTTGGCCGCCTGTCTCGCTTATCCGGCGCCTGTGCGCGCGGCGGCGGATGCCCCCCCGTCTGTTAGCGCAAATTTACGCAGCGTGAAGCTGCGCAAATTCCCCTATCCTTACCGGGCGATGCTCGCCATCGAATCCGACGCCGATCACACGGACCTGCGCAAATTCAACATTGTTCACGAATTTCTGAATACGCGCGCCGAGACGCCGCTTGGCCGGGGCCTCGGACTGGATGTCGCCGATTCTTTCTTTCTGTACAACGGGTCGAATATTCCGGCCCAGATCGATTACCGCGGACAGCGGCTGAATCAGGAAATGACGTTTTTCAAAGGGACCAGTCGGCGCTTGAATGACGGCGCGATCCTGTTGCATTACATCCGGGCGGGCTGGATCGACACACTGCATTCGATGGGCGACTTTTCCCGGATTGGCGCGCGCGGAACGCTGTTCTCGCGCTCTCTGGCGCAGTACGCGCTGCACTACCTGGAGCGGCGGGGCGTGCGCATCAGTGTCTTCACCGATCATGGCAACCAGTCCAACACCAGCAACTTCGGCGCGTACGGCATCAATCCATTCGACGATTACCAGCAGGGAGACAATCCCGCATCGCCGTATTTTGTCACGGATCTCCTGCGCAAGGAAGGTGTGCGCTTTGTCTGGGCTGACCTGTTTCGCAGCCAGTACAGTTACGGGAGCATGCTGTATCCGATCCGACTGCGCGACGGACGGACGATGTGGGGCTTCTGGCGGTTTACCGGCACCCTGAAGATTGAGCGCGTGCACCGCTTGTGGAAATACGACTGGACCGATCTGTGGAATCCCGATCTGCTCGCGCGACAGCTTTCTCCAAACCGCCTGCGGGAATTGGTCCGCACGCGCGGCTATACGATCATCGCCACCCATCTGGAGGGCAACGCCAACCGCGCGCCTCTTTCCACCGGCGCGGTCGAAGCGCTCACGCGCCTTGCCCACATGCAGGATCACGGAGAGATTCTCGTCGCGCGGACCAGCCGCCTGTTGCAGTACAACCTCGTCCAGCAGTTTCTCCGCTACCGCACCTATCTTTCCCATGGTAATATATGGATTGACGTCGAGTATGTCGCTGATCCGGTGGACGGCGCATTCGTTCCGACACTCGCCCAGTTGCACGGGATCACGTTTCAGGTAAACAGGCCGGGAGCAGTCCGGCTGGCGGTGCGCGGGACGCCTGTCCCGGCGGCGTGGCTGCAAAGGAGCGCGCGGACGGTCGGTGTGCGCTGGTACAGGCCGGATACGTACAACTATGCCGTGTGGAATGCGAAGCAACTTGTGCAGCATCCGTCTGTACAATCGCACCTTCTCGCGCCCGCGCTGTTTGCACAATGGCGGATGTTTGTCGTCGGACTGCTTGGCGCAGCCGTCGCCGGTTTCCTGCTGATCCTGTTGCGGCGTCTTGCCCGCCGGAACATCCGGCGGGCCCGCAGCCGCTGACATGCGGTTCGACAAAAGCTCCCACGATTCGCCGGAGGATTCGACGCGAGGCGCGCAGAACTTAAGGAACATGCGATAAAGTTTGCTGCCAAAGTCCTCAAAACCGGCGAGGAGTGGGGAAGGTGGAGAGAGTCTATGCGATTTCGGAGGTCGCGACGCGCGTGGGTGTGTCGCAGACCACGATCCGGCAATGGGAGAAAGAGTTTTCAGACAGTATCCGCGTGACGCGCGACGATGCGGGGACGCGCGTCTACACGGACGAGGCCCTCGCTCGCTTGGGAAAAGTCCGCGCGCTGCGTGACAAGGGGTTGTCGATGCATCTGATCCGCGAGGTGCTGCGCGTATTTTACGCCGATCGCGATCTGGCGGTGCGGGAACGTGAGGCCGCGCGACCGTCTCCCGCGCTGCTTCTGGCCGAATTCCTGCAGAGTCGGCTGGAGCGCGTGTCGCAGAAACAGGCGGATGCCCTCAGGCAGTACGTGGACGAGCGACTTGACGCCGTCGCGCAGGGACAGTCGGCCATCCTCTCGGAGTTGACCGGCATTCGCGAATCGCGGCGTGACAGACACCGGCGCAAAGGGGTGCTGCGGAGGATGTTTGGTTGAGAGAAGATTGACACGGTATGGCGCATGCGCTATGGTAAGCCCATTCTGAGAGATATGGGCTATTATTGTGCGCACCGTGTGGCGGGGTGCATCACAGCATCGGAGGAATGGCAATGGACGAAAAACAACTGGGATTTGCGACGCGCGCCGTGCATGCGGGACAAGAACCGGATCCGGCGACGGGAGCGCGGGCTGTTCCAATCTACCAGACCACATCTTACGTGTTCAGGAATTCCGAGCACGCGGCCAATCTGTTTGCACTCAAGGAGTTTGGCAACATCTACACGCGCATCATGAATCCGACGAGCGACGTGTTTGAAAAGCGCATCGCCGATCTGGAGGGCGGCGTCGGCGCGCTCGCCCTCGCGTCCGGACAGTCGGCGATCACCTACTCCATCCTCAATATCGCCGGAGCGGGAGACGAGATCGTCGCCTCGGCGAACCTGTATGGCGGGACATTCAACCTGTTTTCCGTCACGCTGAAAAAAATCGGCATCACCGTAAAATTTGTCGATCCGGATGATCCGGAAAACTTCGCGCGCGCGACGACAGAGCGGACAAAGGCGTTTTACGCGGAAACGATCGGAAATCCGCGGGTGGATGTCATCGACATCCGGCGCATTGCGGACCTCGCGCACGCCGCGGGCGTGCCGCTGATCGTCGACAACACGTTCGCCACGCCGTACCTCTGCCGACCGATCGAGCACGGCGCCGATATCGTGGTGCACTCCGCCACCAAGTTCATCGGCGGCCACGGGGCGGCCATCGGCGGCGTGATCGTCGACAGCGGGGCGTTCCATTGGGACAACGGCAAGTTTCCCGACCTGGCCGAACCGGATCCGAGCTATCACGGAGTGTCCTATATACGGGATCTGGGACCCCTGGCGTATATCGTCAAGGCGCGCGTGCAATTGCTGCGCGACATGGGGGCCGCGCTTGCGCCGTTCAACAGCTTTCTCTTCCTGCAGGGGCTTGAGACGCTGCACCTGCGCATGGAGCGCCATTCGGAAAATGCGCTGGCTGTGGCGCGCTACCTTGCGGACGATTCGCGCATCGCGTGGGTGAACTATCCGGGACTTGAATCGAGTCCCTACCATCGGTTGGCCAGGACGTACCTGCCGAACGGACAGGGCGCGATCCTGACATTCGGCATCAAAGGCGGCGTGCGCGAGGGGGCGCTGTTCATCGACAGCCTGAAGCTGTTCTCTCATCTGGCCAATGTCGGCGACGCCAAGTCGCTCGTCATTCACCCGGCCAGCACGACGCATCAGCAGTTGTCGGAGGAGGATCGCAAGGCGTCCGGCGTATCGCCCGAGATGGTGCGGCTGTCCGTCGGCGTCGAGTCGGTCGACGATCTTCTTGACGATCTGGACCAGGCTCTGGCGAAGGCTCTGGCCTGAGCCTATCGAGCGCCGATGAAGATCGTTCTCGCTCCCGATTCTTTCAAAGGCAGTCTCACCGCCTCCCAGGCGTGCGCCGCGATGTCCGTCGGCGTGCGGCGCGCGGTTCCGGACGCCGTGATCGCGCAGGTGCCGCTGGCGGACGGCGGAGAGGGGACCATGGAGATCCTGGTCGCGGCGCAGGGCGGCTGTTTTGTCGAATGCGCCGCGGTGGACGCCCTGGGCGCGCCGGTCATCGCGCGCATCGGCCTGTTGCCTGGCCGACGGGCGGTCGTGGAGGTCGCGGAGATGGCCGGGCTGGCGGCAATCGCCAAGGAGCTGCGCAACCCGCTCTTGGCCACCAGTTTCGGCGTCGGACAGGCGGTGCGCTTGGCGCTGGACAAGGGTGCGCGCGAAGTGATCGTCTGTCTTGGGGGCAGCGCGACCAATGATGGTGGCGCGGGCTTCCTGCAGGCGCTGGGCGCGCGACTGCTGGACGATCGCGGGGAGGAGTTGCCGCGCGGGGCGGGCGCGCTGCCGCGTCTGGCGCAGATTGATCTGGCGGCGTTTGACGCCCGCGTGGCGGATACGGTGTTCACCGCCGCGTGCGACGTGGACGCGCCCCTGGTAGGAGAGCGCGGGGCGAGTGTTGTCTATGGGCCGCAAAAGGGCGCGACACTGGAGATGGTGCGGCAGCTTGACGACGCGCTCGGCCATTTTGCCGCTGTCATCCTGGCCGATTTCGGGCGTGATGTGCGGGATATCCCCGGCGCCGGCGCGTCCGGCGGCGTTGCGGCGGCATTGCTGGGATTTTGCCGCGCCACCCTGATCAGCGGCGCGAACCTGGTGCAGGATGCGGTCGGGTTTCAAGCCGCGTTGCGCGGTGCGGCGCTCGTGATCACGGGCGAAGGGCGATGCGACAGGCAGACGCTTCAGGGCAAGGTGGTGTCTGGCGTCGCCCGCGCGGCCCGAATGGAGGGCGTGCCCGCGGTTGTTCTTGCAGGCGTGCTGGGGGAGGGCCACGAAGCACTCTATGAACACGGTTTGACCGCCGCGTTTGCGCTTGCCGACGGTTCGATCGCGCAGCAGGAAGCGATGGCGCGGGCGGCGGAACTGGCGGCCGCCGCGGCGGAGCGTGTGGTCCGTTTGTTCGCGGCGGGATGGCGCTGCGCGCTCTTTGCGCGGGGAAACCACGATGTCCCGAATGAGCCGCGATAAGGCTGGGTGAGGACCTGCGACGCTGGCGGGATCGTCCCCAAAGGAGGCGTGCACATGGAAGACCAGATCGATCATCCGCTTTTTTCGCGCTTCTACATGCGGAACGAAGCCGCGATGGAACGTGTGGTGGGCGGCCTGCGCGTCGGCCAGAACGCGCGCGCGAAAGGGCGGACGCTGATTATCGGCGCGGGTACCGGCTTGGACGTGGGACCGCTCGGTCCGCACGTAACGGACATCGTGCTGCTGGAACCCGATCAATCGATGCGCGGGGAACTGGCCAGAAGATGGCCGAAAATTCCGGTGCTCGCCAGTCCCGCTGAGCACATGGACGTTCCGGACACGTCGTTTGACACGGTGCTGTCGTCGCTTGTCCTGTGCTCCGCGCGCGATGTCGACGCCGTGCTGCGCGACATTGCGCGCGTGCTGCGACCGGACGGGCAGTTTCTGTTTCTTGAGCACGTGCGCCATGACCGC
>JAKACR010000217.1 GCA_021821225.1 Bacillota bacterium
GCCCGCCGTGGCCGAGGTGCCACTTGCCGACGATCGCGGTCTGGTAGCCGTTTTGCTGCAGCAGCTTGGGAAATGTCTGCTGGCGCGAATCGAAGTGCTCCGTCAGAGTGCGCACGCCGCACAGATGGTTGTACTTGCCGGTGAAGATGACCGCGCGGCTGGGCGCGCAGATGGCGTTGGTGCAAAAGCAATTCTCAAAACGCACGCCTTCTTTCGCGATGCGGTCGATGTTCGGCGTCTGGTTGACGCGGCTGCCGTAACAGCTCATCGCATGCGCCGCGTGGTCATCGCTCATGATGAACAGGATGTTCGGCCTGCGGTCTGCCATGGTATGGACTCAACTCCTATTTTCAATAATATTCTTGTATTCGCGGCCTTCCCGGATATCCCTGCTCACGATGCGCGCGAAACCCCCGAAACCTTTTCCGGAAAAAGCCTGCGGGAGACCGCTGTAACCGGCCATTCCCGCAGAGGGAGCATTTCTGGCGATGACTCCGCCAGCGCCGGGAAGTTCCGCCCCCTTTTTGAACAACCCCTTACTGCTCCGCGGCCAGGCGCTTCAGGTTGCGCAGACTCAGTGCCAGACTGTCCATGGGATTACCGTCACACTGGTCCTGCTCGACCACATGCCAATTGACTCCGGAACGCTGGCACTGCGCCAGGATACCGGGAAAATCGAGCTGCCCCGCGCCGACTTCGGCAAACGTCTTCCGGTCGTCGGCGGTCATGTCCTTCAGGTGAACCAGGGGCATCCTGTTCGCGTAGGTGGACAGAAAAGCGACCGGATCCCCCCCGCCGCGGGCAATCCAGTACACGTCGATCTCGGCCAGAAGCCTGCTCCCGTCCGCCGGATCCAGCAAAAACTCCAAGGCCGTCTTCCCGTCCACCATCGTATCAAATTCAAACGCGTGATTGTGGTAACTGAGCCGCAGACCTGCCTGCGCAAACCGGTCGGCGAGTGTAACCAGCTTCTCGCGGACCAGCCGGAAGCCCGCTTCATTGCGCAAATCCGGCGGAAGCGCGGGACACACCACATCGTCCGTTGCAAACAATCTCGCTTCCCGCACCACTTCGTCAAACTCCTTCTCCATCCGCGCCAAGGCCACATGCATGCCCGCGGCCGCCAAACCCGTCTCTCGCATCACGGACGCGATCTCGGCGGGATCATAGCCCTGCATTCCTGAGATCTGGACGCCGTTCCAGCCCATTTTCCCCAATTCGCGCAATACACCAGGAAAGTCTCTCTTCGTCTCCTCACGCACCGTAAACAGTTGCGCAGCATGCCGCAGTTCCACACCCATCATCCCCTCATAATAGTTGTCCAAAATAAATCAGATCACACAACCAAAGGTTCCAATTCCACCGAACTCCCCGTGCGCGCACTCTCGTAGACCGCGTCGATGATCTGCTGGATCTCCACGCCCTGCTGCGCTGTAGTGACAGGAGGCGCGCCGGTTTCCACGCAGTCGAGGAAATGCCGGATCAACTCCACATGCGGTTTTTTATCCCGCACCGGAATCTGCGCGTCCACCAGACCGCCGTGCTTCACGCCGTACAGTTCCAGCGGCGACAGGCAGGCGCCCGCCTTCTCGCCGTAGAGATACGAATAGATACCCTGCTGTTTTGTATTGGCCGCCCACGACACCTCCACCACGATGACGGATCCATCCGCAAACCGGATGAAAGCGGCCGCCAGATCCTCCACATCAAACGCTTCGCCCGACCGCAGACCGTCCGTCACATCGGACGAACACCAGGCCTGACTATCTTTGATCTGGTAGTGCCCGAATGTCTGATACGTGGCCGCAGTGACGGATACGGCCCGCGGATTGCCCATCAGATAACGCGTGAAGTCCATCACGTGGACACCCAGATCGATCATCGGTCCGCCGCCCGATTCCTCCTTCACCGTGAACCAGCCGAACGGCGTGCCGCGCCGCCGCACAAAGCCGGTGCGCGCGTAATAAATGCGCCCCAGTTCTCCCGCGTCGACAAACTCCTTCAGTCGCTGCACGTCGGACCGGAAACGGTTCTGAAAGCCGACCATCAGGAGCCTGCCCGTCTCCTCGGCCACTCTGCGCATCTCTTTGGCTTCGTCCACATCCATCGCCATCGGCTTCTCGCACAAGACATGCTTCCCCGCGCGCAGCGCGTCGACCGTCACCTGCTTGTGCAGGTGGTTCGGCGTGCATACGCTGATTGCGTCAATCTCCGGGTCCGCCAGCAATTCCCGGTAATCCGTATACCACTGCCGGGCGCCAAAATCCTTGGCGGCCCGCTCCGCCCGGCCTGCCACCACGTCCGCCACCGCGGCGATGGTGGCGCCTGCCTCCTGGTATGCCGGCAGATGGGCCCGCCTGGCGATCATTCCTGTTCCAATCACGCCGATTCGAGTGGTCATCAATCAATCCGTCCTTCCTCATCTTGTAAGTACGCTGCCAGCCGGGCTACTCCAGCCCGAAGCGCGCGTAGAGTTCCTGCGGCGCCCGCAATTCCGCCAGTGCGCCCCGCAGGAGTCCCTCCATCCGGGCTTGCTGTTCCGGTTCTCTGCCCGCGAGGTTATCCTCCTGCCACGGATCGCGTTTTGTGTCAAACAGCATCATCTCGCGTTCCGATCCACGAATCCGGGCGGGGTAGCGCCAGACCACGCTGTCCGTGTATGGCAAAAACCGTCCCGCCTCCGGATTCTCCGGAACCTGGACCGGCGAAAACCAGTTGCCCGCATTCATGAACATCGACGAATACAGGTAGAGCGGCCTGTCGGCCTGCGCGCCGAGGTGGTAAGTGTAACGACCGTCCGTCACATTGAGCGACCGTCCGAAATAACCGTAGATCGCCCAGTCGCGCACCGCGTCCACCTTCCCGCGCAACAGCGGCAGCAGGCTCCGTCCGTGCCGCACATCCGCATCTCCCGCGCCCCCGCTCACCGCGTCCACCATCGTGGCGTACAGATCCACCGCCGAAGTTAGCGCCTGGACGCGCCCGCCGTTCGCCGTTCCCTGCGGATCCCAGATGATGAGCGGCGGATGCGCGAGAATGTCGTAATTGACACAATCCGGCTTGCCCGTCCAGCCCTTCTCGCCGAGATAGTGGCCGTGGTCGGACGTCAGGATGACCAGCGTGTCGTTCCACAGGTCGTGTTCATCCAATTTGTCCAGCACCTTGCCCAGCCATTTGTCAACCATTGCCACCTTCGCCGCGTACTGCGAACGGACGAACTGGATCTGGCGCTCCGTCAGGTGCGACGGGCCATCGCCGTCCACCCTGCCGTACATCGGCCACAACACCAATTCCGGATCCGTCGGATCTTCATCCGTAAATTGTCCGGCAAATTCCGGCGGATTGTGAAAGGGTTCATGCACATCGAAGCTGTCGATCACGAGCAGGAACCGCTCCTGTTCGTGGTTGTCCTCCAGCCACTCCGCCGCGCTTTTGAACACGCGCGGCGCGAGAAAGTCCTCCTCGCTCCGAAACCCGGCGGCGTTTCGCGCATACGCGCCCCGCCTGTGCGTAAAATCGCCGCTGAGCTCGCCATCCCCTGCCTTGATCTGCCGCAAAAAGCCGGGATCGGGCTTCACCGGCGCTGTCTTCCACGCGTCCGTCTCATGTCCGCGAATGAATTCAAATCCGTGATAATCCGTGAAATACCCATGACTGCCGTGCTGGAAATAGTGATAGTGATCGGTGGTGAGCTGCGTCGTGTACCCGTGCTCCCGCGCCACCCGCGCCAGCGGCCGGTCAAACGGCTCCAGCGGGCCCCACGGACGCCAGAGAAACTCCTGTGTCCCCGTGAAAAACTCCCGGCGCGCCGGCATGCAGGGCAGGCTGCCCACACAGTGGTGGTCGAACACCGCTCCGCGGGCCGCCAGCCGGTCGATGTTCGGCGTCTCGATGGCCAGTTCGATCGGCTGACCGTACGCCTTGAGAAAATGCCGGTTGAGGCTGTCAATGCTGATGAAAATCACATTCATTCCCTGTTTTCCTCCTTTCTCTGGAAACCCATTCTGGAACATGGGACAAAGTCCTCTGCGCAGGCGATCGGACTCCGGAATTTGGTTTATCCCATATCCCCTACGCCTGCCGGACAAATGCCGCGAAATTCACCGTCTCCCCGCGCTCGGCCGCATGATTGGCCGCCAGCGTCAGCGCCAGACTGTTCAGCGACCCCCGCACCGAGGCGCGGATCAGCGACTGATCCTTCTTGGCCACCGCCGAAAGGAATGGTGTATCGACATCCTCCTTGTCATCCTCCACGATCTCCACGCCGTCTGGCGTACGGATCTCCAGTTGCCGCGGCGTCAGGCGCAGCAGCATCTCCTTGGCCACTACATCCAGTGTCGGCGGTTCGGCCACACCCTGAAACAGCGCGTACGTCGTGGCAACCGAGCCCACGGCCCCACTCTCGAACGCCAGCGTGACGCTGTATCCGTCCCAGTTGTCAAACTCTCCTTTGCGGGCGTTCAGTGTGTAGGCCGCCTGCACAGTGCGCACCTCACCGGCAAACAGGCGCATCAGATCGATCGGATGGGTCGCCTGGTCGAAAATCTGTCCGCCGCCCGTACTCTTGTCGCGGATGTCCGGAACCAGCGGAATCGTCCAGTACCAGTGCGTGCGCAAAAGCGCGATCGGCTTGTCCCTGAGCACTTCCCTCATGCGCTGTACGGCGGGTCTCGTGCGCCACTGGTATCCGACCGCATTGATGATGCCCGCCTTGTCCGCCGCGTCGGCGATCGCGCGCGCCTGCGCGAGCGTCCAGGCGACCGGCTTCTCCAAAAACAGCGCCACCCCGCGCTCCGCCACCGCGATGGCGGGCTTGGCATGCCACTGCACGGGCGTCGCCACGTACACGGCGTCCAGGTCTTCGCGAGCCAGCAAACGCTCATAATCGCGATACGCCGCAGCGCCGACCGGATCCGCCAGTTCCTTGGCTCGCGCCTCATCGATATCGGCCACGCCGACGATGTCCACATCCGGCATGCCGCGCAGGCGGTTGTAGTGTTGCTTGCCCATGCGCCCGGCGCCGATCAGTCCCACACGAACCATGTCTCATTCCCCCTGTATTGAAAATGCGATTCATCCTACCGCCGCCGATGCGGAATCCACGGCGTGACAGGCCACCGTGTGTGTGTCCGAAACCGCCTGAAACGCGGGATGAACCCGGCTGCAAATATCCATGGCGACCGGGCACTTGCGGCGAAATGGGCAGCCCGTGTGGGACTCCAGCAGTTCGGCCATCACCTGATCCGCATCCTCTGGCGCAGACGGAGTGGAGACAGCGCCATCCTCCGCA
>JAKACR010000218.1 GCA_021821225.1 Bacillota bacterium
CGCCCCAACAACCGCAATGCAAGCGCGACCGATCGCGCGATGAACACCGCCGTGATTACGCAAAATCTCCGCATCCGCCGTTCCCCATTGAACATGATGTCACTGCCGGCCAATCCCTGAAAAAAAACTTCTTATCGCTATACTGATGTGCGAAACGGAAATTTGAGGAGGATCCATCCCATTGTCGCACCGGTTTGCACGCACTGAACTCGTCGTCGGCCCCGAGGGGCTGTCTGTCCTGCAACGCGCCACCATCGCCGTGATCGGCCTTGGAGGCGTCGGTTCGTACACCGTGGAAGCTTTGGCGCGCTCCGGCGTGGGAACTCTTGTGCTTATGGACAAGGATGTGGTGGACATCACCAACATCAACCGCCAATTGCCCGCGCTGGAGAGCACCATCGGACAATCCAAGGTCGAGGTGATGTCGCAGCGGGTGCGGCAGATCAATCCGGATTGCCGGGTTGAGACGCGCAGTACATTTTTTCGGCGGGAAACGGCCGACGAACTGTTCCGCATGCCACTTGATTATGTAGCGGACGCGATCGACACGGTCAGCGCCAAAATCCAGCTCGCGGTCGCTTGCAAGGAGCGGGGCGTGCCGTTGGCATCCAGCATGGGAGCCGCCAACAAAGTGGATCCCACGCAATTTCACGTGATGGACATCAGCGAAACGCAGACGGATCCGATCGCCCGCGTGATGAGACGGGAACTGCGCAAGCACGGCATTGTCGACGGCCTGCCTGTCGTGTGTTCGCGCGAACGCCCGCGCAAACCGCGGCAGGACGTGCTGGCCCGCCTCTCGCCGCCGACAGAAACGGGTCATCCCCTGCCGCGCAAAGCGCAATACCCGCCGGCCAGCATCGCCTTCGTTCCTCCGGTCGCGGGTCTCATCCTGGCGAGCATCGTCATTCGCGACCTCTGTCACCTGTGACTAGGGGACATGTGATAAGCCAAATTTCAGCAGGCGAGTAGAGGACTTTATCATATGTCCCCTAGATCAGGGCGGACTCCATGCCTAGTTTGCGCAGGCATTCGCGAAATTCAGGCGGAATTCCGGCCGAAAACCTACGGTCGTCCGCGAGTTGGACAGACTGCGCATGCAAGAGATGGTGGTGAATGCCAAACGCCGACCGGCCGCCATACTTGACATCGCCCAACAGCGGATGGCCGATCTCGCTCAGGTGCGCCCGGATCTGATGCATGCGGCCGCTCTCCGGCTGAATCGCCAAAAGCGTATAGCGGTCATGGCAGGCAAGCGGACGAAAACGCGTCCTTGCCGGGCGGACAACCGCGTCGGCACGCGCGCCGCTGATCGCCACCGCGGTTCCGGTGGATGTGAGAGAGCGTCCCAGCGGTGTGTCGATCAACCCCGCCTTTGCGACCTGTCCCTCGACGAGCGCCAGATACACCTTGCGGACGCGCCTTTCCCGGATCTGCCGCGCCAGCGCCTGCAGTGCGCCCGTGGTCTTCCCCACGAGCACGACGCCGGAGGTATTGCGGTCAAGCCGATTGACGGCCGCCGGCAAAAAGGCCCTTCCGTCCTTCAATTCCCCTGTTCGGTACAGATAAGCGAGACAGCGGCCGATCAGCGTATCGCGCGTCTCCTCGCGATCCGGATGTGTGAGCAGTCCGACCGGCTTGTTGACGACGAGCAGTTCCGCGTCTTCGTACAGTACATCAAGCTCGGCGGGAATGCCGGAAAACTTGCGGGGAGCCCGCTGTAACTCCGCAAGTTCCTGTTCCCGCACGAAAATCCGCACCGCGTCCCCCGCGGCCAGAACGGTCCCCGCCTTGCCCTTCACACCGTTCACCCGCACTTGGCCGATGCGGATCATCTTGTGCACGCCGCTCAGGGGAAGACCGGGAAGAAGCTGACGCAGGTAACGATGGAGCTTTTTCCCCTCATCCGCCGCATTGACCGTATGCTGAATCACAGGCAAATCGATCCTTCCCGGTTAACCTGCGGACGTGACCGGCCACACCACCGACACCGCGAACTGATCCTCCAGCACATGGGAACGCATGGCTTCGCGCACGTCGTCCACACTCAACTCCTCCAGCGCGTCCAGCGTCTGAAAGAGATCGACGTCGCGCAGGCAAAGCGATGTGTAGAGTGAAGCAATGGCCTGGGGCGAATCGAGCAATCCGAAAAAGCGCCCGATCGCCTTTCGTTTCGTCCGCAGGAACGCCTCTTCCGACAAACCTCCGTCACACAGCTCCAGCAGCGCGTTCCTGACGCGCTCGGCCAGTTCCAACGGCTTTTTCGAATTGCCTCCCATCATAGAGTAGCCGTAATGGGACGTCAATTCATAATCCGCTCCGAATCCCATGTCGCACAGTCCCTCGTCAACCAACCGGTGAAACAGCTGCGATCCCCGTCCCAGCAGTGCGTCCATCCATATTCCCGTCGCTTCCTCATAGCGTTGGCGCGCGCGCGCCGTCTCCGGAATGCGCGTCTGCTTGAAGCCGAATGCGACGCGCGGTTGGGCGACGGCAAGCCTGTGTTCCACCAGACTCCAGGCGGGACGCTCCGGGACGGCAGGCAGCATGTGCTCCGTCGGAGCGCGTCGCACATACTCTTTGCCGGCCTGATTGGCCTCGATTAGCCGCAGAATGTCGGCCGCATCCACCGGACCCACGACGAACAGGATCATATTGCCCGGGTGATAAAACGCCCGGTAACAGGTGTGGAGGTCCTCTTTGGTGATTCCCTGGATCGACTCGACCGTGCCTCCTACGGGCGTCGAGAGCGACGATACGCCGAACAGCGCCTTGAGCAGGCCGTGCATGGTCTGCCGATTGGCGTTATCCTCATACATCAGCAGTTCCTGTTTGATGATCCCCCGCTCTTTTTCCACGCTTTCATCTGTAAAGTACGGCTGCTGGACAAAATCGAGCAGCGTCGTGAGATTGTCCTCGACGCGGCTGGTGCAAGAGAAGAGATATGTGGTCAGGTCAAACGATGTGTACGCATTCGGCTGAGCTCCGAATTCAGAAAACAGGCGAAAAACATCCCCGTGCTCCTTCTCGAACATTTTGTGTTCAAGAAAATGAGCGATCCCGTCCGGCACACGCACGATTTCGTCGCGCTCGGGGTCGCGGAACGCCTGATCCAGTGAACCGTAGTGCGTCGTGAAACACGCATAGGTCTGCCGGAAACGATGCTTCGGCAGTATGTAGACCCGCAGGCCGTTCGGCAATTCCTCCTGGGCCAGCGACTCCTCCAGGCGGGCGTAATCTGTCGTCTGCACGCTCAATCCTCCCTGTTCCGGAGCAGATACACGGCATCCAGCGAGACGGCTTCCGCAACGCGCACGACATCGTCGACCGTGACCGCCAAAACCGCGTTCATCAGCGATTCAACCGTGCGCTCGCGGCCGCAATAGCGTGCAAACATATGCATCATAGCCGCCGTGAACGGTTGATCGTCCGATTGAAGGTACTGGTGAATCAATCCTTCCTTGGTGAACCGCATGTCATCCTCGCCGATCTCGCCCCGGCGCAATGCGTCGAGCTGCGCTTCAATAATAGCGCGGGCCTTCTCGTAGTCGCTCTCCTGAATCCCCGCCGCGATGAAAATAAGGCCTTTCAGGGTGTCAAGACGGCTGGACGCATAATACGCGAGACTTGCGCGCTCCCGCACATGCACGAACAACCGCGAGTGTTCAAACGCTCCGAGCAGCCCGTTGTAGACCAGCAGGGCAGGATAGTCATCCGAACCGAAACCGATGCCCGTCCGCAACCCCATGTTAAGTTTGGCCTGATTCACGTCCAGGCGCTCCACGACCACCCTTGGCGCACGATCGCGCACCTGTGGCTGCGAAACGGTCATCACCGCGGAGCGGGATCTCGTTTCGCACGCATTCACAAGCGGTTGCAGCGCGGCAAAAGCCTCATCCATGATGCGATCCGGCTCATCCGGACTGACGATGTACACGTGAAGCGGGGAACCTCCCAGCCAGTCACGGTGCGTCCCCGCCAGGGAACGCGGCGTGATCGTATCCAGGTCGGCGGCGTATCCCAAGCGGGATATGCCGCACGGCTCAGCTTCGCACAGCACCTCCACACAGCGCTCCATCGCATAGGAAATTTTATCGTTGATCAGATTCTCCAAACGCTGTCTGTGCAGTTCAATTTCCGACTCCACCGCGGCCGCCGGAAATGCGCCATCCGGCAAGTGCGGTTGCGCAAGCACCTCGCCAAGCAACGACATGGCGGCCGCAAACAGGCGCGTCCCGCCTCCTATGAAGCGGTCCGCCGGTGCCTGAAGCGTCAATTCTAACGTCTGGAGATCGCCGCGCTTTCCTGGGCGCGCGGAGACGCTCGCCCCGTAAAGGTCGTCAAACGCCTGCATCAATTCTTCCGGTCCCGGATGGCGCACGGTGCCGCGCAGCAGCACATGGGGCAAAAGCACCGACGCGGTGACGCCGTCGCGCTTTAGAGGACGTTCCGTCTGCATCCAGACCGACGACATCTTGTACTTGTCGGAGGGCAGAACGTGCACATCCACGCATCCTTCCGAACGCGTCACAAACGCTTGTTGCAAACAGGCCAGCCTCCATTTCGTCCCAGGGGATCAGCGATAAAGTCCCCTGACGAAATTTGGTTTATCACATGTCCCCTTGCCAATCAGGGTTCTCATACCGCGCCAACAAAAAGACGCATACCCGGAAATAGTATGCGTCCCGACAGATCCACATACCCGCTTTGCATCAGTCAAACGGGCGGCGCAAAAAGCTATGAGCCTCGGCGCAGTTGACTGCGGGCAGCCGCCTGCGGCACCTCAAAATCCAGTCGGGTGATAACCTGAGCTGACCGAATCCATTGCTGAACTTCCCGTTTCATGGCGGGTGAAACGTATTTCGGCATTCCGTGGCTCTCAGTTAATTCCTTGCGGCTCATGCAATGTTTGCTCTTGCAATGGTAATTTGTCAAGGCTTCCATTAACTCGCCACAAATCGGACACTGAAACACGGGCACCTCCCCTTTCGTCGCGGCGTCTCATGCCATGTACACGCATCGGAGAGCGTTGATCCCACCATGATTGTCGGCCGCAACACCTCGGGTCAGTCAAGATGAAAAGTCTGTAAATTCATTCGTAGTTTACGCTTATCTGGCGGTTTGCGCAAGTGACCTGGCTTTGGGGCAGGGCCCACGCATCTTTCTTCCAATTCTTCGACCTTGCCCTGCCTTTCGGCGCAATCATGGTCTCCCTTACCCTGATTCGTGTCTATACGACAGGTTT
>JAKACR010000219.1 GCA_021821225.1 Bacillota bacterium
CGCCCGTCCGTCACGCTGAGCAATCCCGCGTTTGGCAACGCGGACAGCCGCATGGACGGCTGCAGTGCGGCTGTCGCAAAAGCCCTCTCCATATCGGCGGGGCCAAGCCGGCAATTCAGTCCGACAACCGTCGCTCCCTCCTCGATGAGCCGGGTGAAGGCGTCGCCGACCGCCACTCCGTCGCGCGTGACCGTCAGATCCACCAGGGCCAGTTGCGCGATCAACGGACGGTCTGTCAATCTGCGCGCCGCCCGGACCACCGTGCGCAGTTCCTCCAGATCGTAGAACGTCTCGAACAAAAGACAGTCCGGGTCTTCCGCGAGCAGTTCCGCGATCTGTTCTTCGTACGCGGCGCGCAGTTCATCCGAGATGCCGAACGTCGGCCGCATGCCGCGCGCAGAGCCGACCGTGCCCGCCACGTACGCATCCCCGTCGGCTGCCCGGCGCGCCGCCAGCACGCCGGCCCGGTTGATCGCGGATACCTGGTCTTCCAGACCGTAGCGGGCGAGACCCGCCCGGTTGGCGCCGAACGTGTTCGTCTCAAGCAGTCGCGCCCCTGCGGCATAGTAGGCCTGATGCACATCCGTCACGACATCCTGCCCGGTGACATTCAGTTCTTCATAGCAAACTCCGACGGGCACGCCGAGTCGGTACAACTCGGTCGCCATCGCTCCGTCCGCGACGAGGACGGCGCGATTCAGGTACTTTAGCAGAGGTTCTCTCGCCATCATCTCACCACCTGACCCAACGATCTTGCAGAGGTCTTCTGCCAACCGCCAGCATCCCTTTGCTCCCGCTCGAACACCGCTTCGCTACACTCGCAACGAGCAAAGGGACGCTGGCGACCCAGCCAATTTTCATCCTTCTTGGGTGGCGCGGCAGCACCATGGAGGCCCAGATTATAGATAGCTTAAGGGTTGACCGGGCGCTGCACAACCGGCAACCGACAAAAGCCGTCATCACGGCACAAACAGCGAGAGCCCTGTCTTGACGGCGAGAATCAGGGCGACGGCAACAAACAGCGGACGAATCAGCGGAACCCCCCGTCTGACCGCGAGGCGAGAGCCTGCGCGCGCGCCAACGAGCATCCCGGCCGCCATGGGCAGCCCCGCGACAGCCACCACCTTGCCGCGAAACGCAAACAACAGAAGAGCCGCGGCGTTGCTGGTAAAATTGAGCATGCGTCCATTGCCCGCCGCCGTGATGAAGTCAAAGCGAAAGAGCGAGAGAAAACCGAATAACAAGAAAGACCCTGTTCCGGGTCCGATGAAGCCGTCGTAGAAACCGAGGCCGAAAGCGAAGAAAAGCGCCGGGAAAACGGTTCCGCGCGTGACGCCCGGGAACTGATTGTGCCGCCCCAGCTCGCGCCGCAACAACGTCAGGATGGCGATCCCGAGGATCACGATAAAAATGATGAATTTCAGGTACGCCTGATCGACGTAAAGCACGCTGTTCGCGCCAATCAACGCCCCGACAAACGTGGCCGGAATCATGACAGACAGCAGCAGCCGCTCGACGTGCCCCGAACGCACGTACGCGACCGTGCTGACCGAGGAGGCGAATGTCCCGGCAAACTTGTTGGTTCCCAGGGCCATGTACGGCGGCAGGCCGGCCCACAGCAGAGCGGGCAGCGTGACCACGCCGCCCCCGCCGACGATCGAATCAAACAGACCCGCGATAAAACCGCTCACAAACAGTGCCGCGGCAACCCACCACACCTCATGCAAGCGTGTCTTCCTCCGTTGTCCGAACAGAGTCTTTATCGCTGCCGTTTTGCGGACGGCCCGCCGCCCACATGGGCAAATCGCGCGCAATCTCCACGCCGCGCGCGTTGATCACCCACTTTTCTTCACCAAAGACGATATCCCACAAATCGGCGGATACACGCTCCCCGGCCAGGGCCGGCAGGTCAAGCCGCAAGCGGACGCCGTCCGACTCGACGCCCGGTATGCCGTCCACGGCGCGCCGCACGATCTGTCCAAGCAGGGCGCTGGGGATCGGGACCCACCACGCGGCCGCGACTTCCATCAGCAGGCGGTCTTCCTCCATGGTACACTTGACCTGCACCGCCACCGTGCCAAACGGCGTCGTGAGGTTCGCCTCCGCTCCCCAGTCATGCAGACGCAGGCCGCGCACAGCGTAGCCCCTTGGCACGAGATGATTCATCTCATCCTCGATGTCGTCCTGCGTCGCGACAAGCGCCAGGCATGCAACCCGCATACGCCGCTCCCGCCTTCATCCGCGCACAGCGCGATCACTTGCCCTGCGCAGCTAGTTTTGCCCTGATCTCCTCAAGTTCGGCAATATTCGTCTCCAGTTTCGCCTTCTGCTCCACGATCATGTCGAGATTGGAGCGCAGGCTCGCGAGACTCTTGTCGACCTCGTCGATCATCAAGGACAGTTCATCCGCGCCCACCTGCTCCAGTCCGGAGAGTACCTTATACAGTTTCAGGCCGGACAGCGCCGCGGTTGTCACCACATTGGACGCCGCGAACGCAATACCCGGAAGGGCGGCGCGCACGCCGGCGCTGCCCATGCTCGCAAGCCGACTCATCGTCCTGCCCGCCGTGGAACCTCGGCGGCGCAAGAATTGTTGCAGGTCCTCTTCCTTGATCATGTACTGCCCCGTCTGGTCATTCGCCCTGAGCTGGCCCGTGCGGATCCAGCGGCGCACCGTCTCCTCCGATACGCGCAACCGGTAGGCCACTTCAAATGTCGTGAATTCCACGCGATCTCCTCCTTCACAGGTCCATTCGGACAGGGACTTGATGATAGATGTCCCTTCTGCTCCCCATTGTATGCACACACACACACACACGTCAACGCACACGCGAAAATGGGCGTGAAGGATGGAAATTCGCCTCGACCGCACAGGTACTCACGCGATTTTGTTTATCACATGTCCCCCAGCGGCACGCGGACCACGGCGAGCGGACCGCTGCCGTCCACCTCCACCGACTCCCCTGGCTCCAGAACAAACGAATCGAATTCCCTCCGTGGCGGCGCGGCGCCATCTGCCGCCGGTCCCACCCCGTCGGCGAGACTGATCAGGCAGACCGCCTCGCCCGGCCGTGCGTCGATCGTCTGTAGACCGTCCACTTCCAGAAGGGAAAAGCGGAAATGGTCGTTCGCCTCGCACAGCGCCTCTTCTCCGCCGCGCGCAGTGATCCTTCGCCCGGCCAGATCCGGCTGGGGAAACACGGTCACGGCCAATCCCTCTTCCACATGCAGTTCGCGCGGTCGGCCGTCCTGTCCGGGACGCTGGTAATCGTACAGGCGGTACGTCGTATCCGACGACTGCTGCACCTCAAGCGCGACGATGCCCGCGCCAAGCGCGTGGACCGTTCCCGGCGGCACCGTGTAGTATTCGCCCGGACGCACCTCGACGTAGCGCAGGAGACGTTCGATATTCCCCGCCTGGAGAGCGGCGCGCAAAAGAGCGGCGTTCTCCGCCCTGTGCCCGTAGCAGATCCGCGCCCCCGGCTTTGCGGAAAGAATCAGCCAGCCCTCCGACTTGCCGAGATCGTTCACGGCTTTCGCCTGCTCGTCGTTCGGATGGACCTGCACCGACAAGTCCGCTTGTGCATGCAGCAATTTGATCATCACCGGAAACCACGGACGACCCGGCGCAAGTTCCCCGAGCGCCCTGCCCCGCTCATCCGTGGTCGGACCGGACGGATGATCCGAGACCAGCCACGCCTCACCGAGAGGCTCATGTCGCGGCGCGCCCGGCATGCGCCCGGCGATGTAGTCGCCGCCCCACACGCGCGATTTGAACACCGGCGTCAATCTCCTCAACCCAGACCCTCCCCGCTAATGACACTCCCCGTTATTCAAGACAGATAGACCCGCACCCGCTCCTCAATCGCGCTTTCCAGCACGGTCAGCCGCTCCTGCGCAACGGACGCCGAGTCCGCGCGCACACCGATGTACACCTTCAGCTTCGGCTCCGTGCCGGATGGCCGCACGGCCACCCATCCACCGTCGCCAAAGCGGAATTTGAGCACATCGGAAGCAGGCAATGCCAGTGTTTCCTCCTGTCCCGTCACGAGGTCGCGGCGCACGCCCGCAAGACAGTCTTCAACCGACGAGGCGGACAGTCCGGGCGCCAACAGCGGCCTGGTGCGCAGATCCGCCATCAGCCGCTCCATGCGGGCGACGCCGCTCTGTCCGGCGAACGTATAGCCGAGCAGCCGGTCGCGGAAATAGCCCACGCGCGCGAATAACTCCTCCAGCGCTTCGTCCAGCGTCTTTCCGCGCGCGAGCTGTTCGGCCGCCGTATGTGCGACTAGGACAGCCGCCTGTACGCCGTCTTTGTCGCGGACAAACGGCAGGGCGAGATATCCCACGCTTTCCTCATAGCCAAAGACAAATGAATGGATGCCGCTCTGCTCATACTCTTTGATCTTGGCGCCGATGAACTTGAAGCCTGTCAGCACACGCTCAGTCCGGACACCGTAGCCCGCGGCCACCGCTTCGCCAAAATCGGATGTCACGTTGGTTGTCACGACAACCGCATTTACCGGCAATTTCCCGCACTCTTGCAGCCGGCGCAGCCAGCCGTCGATCAGCAATCCGCCGATTTCATTGCCGGAGAAAAACCGGTAACCGCCGTCCTTCTTCCGGCACATGACACCCAGCCGGTCGGCGTCCGGATCTGTCGCAAGGATCAGGTCCGCCCCCTCACTTTGCGCCAATTCCACCGCCCTGTCGTAGGCCGAATGCTCCTCTGGATTCGGGCTGCTCACATGGGTGAACTCCGCATCGAGCACCGCCTGTCGCGCGACCTGCCGCACATCGGCAAATCCCGCCTCGGCCAACGCACGCGGTACAAGCGATCCGCCCGTCCCGTGCAGCGGCGTGTACACGATCTTCGGTACGCAGGACGGCGCTTCACCGTACATGCGATACAATGCGCCAAGCTCGGAAAAATACGCTTCCTTCACTCCCCCGGATACCACACGGACCATGCCGCGCGCCAGCGCATCGTCGCGTTCCAGCCTCCGGATGGCAAACAGGTCGCCGTCTGCCATCCGCATCATGACCTGCCGCGCGTCGTCCGGCAGCAGTTGCCCGCCGTCTGCGCTATACACCTTGTACCCGTTGTATTCCGGAGGATTGTGGCTGGCGGTAATCATGACGCCCGCCGCGCATCCGAGATGCCTGACGGCAAACGACAGCAGCGGAGTCGGCTCCGCCTCGGCAAAGACATGCGCCACGACGCCCGCCGCAGCCGCGACA
>JAKACR010000220.1 GCA_021821225.1 Bacillota bacterium
GCGGGGGATATCGGGTGAGACGGGGGATGTCGGGTGAGAGAGCCATGATCAAAGACGGTGATGTGCGGCGTGGGGAGGCAATGAAAATGTCGGTGCCGGCGCTGAAAAAACGCACCATGGCGACCCTGATGTGGGCGCGTTTCCGCCATAACAAGGCGGCGGTCTACGGTGGGGTCTTTGTGGTCTTTCTCATTCTGTGCGCCATCTTCGCTCCTGTGATTGAACCGTATCCCTACGCCCAGTCAAACTTTCTGGCCACCTATCAGGGCCCGTCGTGGCAGCACTGGTTTGGCACGGATGAACTGGGCCGGGACCTGCTGAGCCGCCTGCTGTTCAGTCTGCGCACAGCGTCTGTCATCGGGTTCGGCGCGGAGGCGGTCGAACTGACCGTGGGTCTGCTCATCGGCGCCATCGCAGGTTATATCGGAGGCGCCGCGGACGCGATCCTGATGCGCGTTGTGGATGTGGTGTACGGGTTCCCCAGCCTGCTGTTCAGCATCATCATGGTCGTTTTGCTCGGCCACTCCCTGCTGGCGATTCTGATCGCGGTCGCTTCCACCAGTTGGGTGACCATGGCGCGCATCGTGCGCAGCCAGGTCATCGTGGTCAAACAATCTGATTACATCGCCGCCGCGCGCGGAATGGGTGCGAACTGGTGGCAGATCCTCACCCGTTACGTGCTGCCCAATTCACTGGGGCCGATCGCCGTCACGGTGACGTTCGGCATCCCGGCCAACATGATGGTGGAATCGGCCCTCAGTTTGCTCGGACTGGGCGTGCAACCGCCCACCCCGAGTTGGGGCGCGCTGATCGCAAACGGCGAGCAGGGGATGTTTTCCTTCCCGTACCTGCTGATCTTTCCGGCTGTGACGTTTGCGCTGACACTGCTCGCCTTCACGTTTTTGGGCGACGGCCTGCGCAATGTGTTTGACAGCAAGAGTGCACACTGACCTCGCGTAGCCGCGTGGGCTGCGAGACGATAGCCTCGTGTGCATAGATTCGGAGTGGGATGTGACGATATGGCTGCGCTGCTGGAAGTCGAAGATCTGGCTGTCGAGTTTCACCGCGACGGTGCGGTGTCGCGCGCGGTCAACCGCGTGACGCTGTCGGTCGAACGGGGGAAGTCCCTGGGCATCGTGGGCGAGAGCGGCAGCGGCAAGAGCGTGACGGTCAAGGCGATCATGAGGCTGCTTCCGAAGTACGCGCGGATCCCGTCGGGCTCGATTCACCTCGACGGGCAGGAAGTCACGGCCATGACGGAGGGCAGGATGCGCCGCCTGCGCGGCCGCAGGATGGCGATGGTGTTCCAGGATCCGCACGCTTATCTCAATCCGACAAAAACAGTCGGTTCGCAACTGGTTGAGCCCTTGATCCTGCACCGTCTGGCGGCGGGGGCGGAAGCGAAGCGACGCGCCGTGGAACTACTGCGACAGGTGGGCATCCCAAGTCCGGAGGTCCGTTTCTCTCAGTATCCGTTTGAATTCAGCGGTGGAATGCTGCAACGCGTCATGATCGCCGTGGCGCTGATCGCAAACCCCGAACTGCTGATCGCCGACGAACCCACGACGGCTCTTGACGTGACCGTACAAGCGCAGATTCTGCGCCTTTTGCGCAAATTGAAAGACGATCGGGGCATGTCGATGATCTTTGTGACGCACGACCTGGTGGTGGCTGCGCAGACGTGCGACGAGGTCGTCGTCATGTACGGCGGCATGGTGGTCGAACGGGTGCCTTCGCACAAGTTGTTGACGGCGAGCGCCCATCCGTATTCGCGGGGACTGATCGCGTGCACTCCCCGCATCAGCGATGCGGGGACGATCCCGACGCCCATTCCCGGCCAGCCATTGAACCTGCGCAAACCGCTTCCCGAGGGTTGCCTGTTTGCCGAGCGCTGCTCTGAACGCATACCGCGGTGCACGGTGTCCCGGCCGCCTTTGGAGCATATTGCCGCTGACCACCAGGTTGCCTGTTTTGTTGCGTCCGCCGCAGTGAAAGAAGGTGCCGCAAGTGAGTGAAACACCGTTGCTCGAGGCGGTGGGGATCAGCAAGCGTTTTCGCAGCCGCCAGGGTGTCATGTATGCGATCGACAATGTGTCGTTCCATCTTCGCGCCGGAGAGCATCTCGGCATTGTCGGCGCGAGCGGGAGCGGGAAATCGACGGTTGCGAAAGTTGTGCAGCGGCTCATGCCTGCCACATCTGGGCGCATCCTGTATGCCGGGCGGGATGTGACCAGTCTGCGCGAGCGTCAGATGCGCCCTTTGCGCAGGCGTATCCAGTCGGTTTCGCAGAATCCGTACGCATCGCTGTTCCCCAACAAATCAATCGGGCAGAACATCATCGAACCGATGCTGTTGCACCACATCGGTTCAGCGCACGAACGGCTGACCGCGGCCATGACGTTGTTGGAACGGGTCGGTGTCGCACAGGAGCAGTTCTATGCTTTTCCGCACGAAATCAGCGGCGGCCAGCAGCAGCGGATCGCCATTGCGCGCGCCCTTGCTCTGCAGCCGGAACTGCTGATCCTGGATGAGGCGGTGTCGAGCCTTGACGTGTCGATCCAGGCGCAGATTCTGCACCTGCTGGTGGAATTGCAACGCCAGTATTCACTGACGTATCTTTTTGTGTCGCACAATCTGGCCGTGGTGCGCATGATCTGCTCGCAGGTGGCCGTCATGTATCTGGGGCGGATTGTCGAGATCGGCCCTGCGGATGAAATTTTTTCGCGGCCGTCACACCCATACACCAGGGCGCTGCTCGCCGCCGTGCCGGATTTTGTCCCCGACGGGCCATCCGGTGACGCCCGCTATGCGACCGTTGAGGTGGCACCCGAACCCCCGTCGCCGTATCGCCTGCCTTCCGGGTGCCGTTATCGGACGCTGTGCCCGATTGCTTCAGAACGCTGCGAAAGCGAGGAACCCGACTTGTTTGAGGTGGGGCCGGGGCACCTTGCGGCGTGTCACTATCCGGGAGATGTGGTGCAGACGGCGGTGCCAGTGGTCACAGAGAAGGAGGATGTGCGATGAGCGGGAACTCCCATGAGGCGCTGCGCGGCGGACTCATCGTGTCATGCCAGGCATTCCCGGGCGAACCTCTGTATGGCGCGCCGATGATGGCTCAGATGGCGCAGGCGGCGACGGACGGCGGAGCGGTTGGAATTAGGGCCAACGGGCCTGATGACATTCGCGCGATCCGGGCGGTCACGCGGTTGCCCGTGGTGGGCATTTACAAAAAGGTGTACGAATACTCTCCGGTCTACATCACGCCGACGATGAAAGAGGTGGATGCGGTTGTCGAGGCGGGGGCCGACATTGTCGCTGTGGACGCGACGGCGAGGCGGCGTCCGGACGGCCGGACGACGGGAGAATTCCTGCACGCCATTCGCGCGCGGCATCCTTCCGTGGGATTGATGGGAGACATCGCGACACAGGAGGAAGGAAAGTTCGCAGCAGAGGCGGGCGTCGATCTCGTCTCCACCACGCTTGCCGGCTACACCGGGCAAAATGAGGCGCATGACGGGCCGGATTTCAATCTTCTCGCGCAACTGGTCAGGTCTTTGGCAATCCCCGTGATTGCGGAGGGCCGCATCTCCACGCCGCAGGAGTGCGCCCGCGCCTTTGCCCTCGGTGCATTTGCGGTCGTTGTGGGCAGCGCCATCACGCGGCCGCAGGATATCACGCGGCGCTTTGTCGAGGCCACGCCGCGGGCCGCTGGACTTCCATCACCTGCGGCAGTGGGTGTGATCGGGGAGTCGACGGCGCAAACTGCCAGGACAGACGGCTAGGGGGCATGTGATAAACGCAATGACTCATGTGATCGGTGTTGACATAGGGGGTACGAAAACACGCGCCGGGATCGTCTCCGAGACAGGCCAGGTCATCCGTGCAGAGCAGATGGCAACACCGGCGACGGTTGGTCCGGACGCGGTTATCCAAACCTGCTGTGAAGTGGTGGAGCGGTTGCGCGCATCGTTTGAAGGCGCGATCCGCGGCGTGGGAGTGGCCAGCGCGGGCAGAATTGATCGCGAGGGTGTGGTCTCTTTCAGCACGGCGACATTTCGCGATTGGAAAGGAACGGATCTGCGCACGCGGATCGCGTTGCGGACAGGGTTGTCTGTCGTTGTGGAGAATGACGCCAATGCCGCCGCGGTGGGCGAGGCGTGGGTCGGCGCGGCGGCAGACTGCACACCGGCGCTGTTTGTCGCGCTGGGGACAGGAGTGGGCGGCGGCCTGATCGAGCGCGGCCGGGTTGTACACGGCGCGTCGGGCGGCGCCGCGGAGATCGGCCACTTGCTCTACCGGGCGGGAGAACGCCCGTGTCCCTGTGGCCATGCCGGTTGTTTCGAACCGTACCTCTCGGTGCGCAACTTGGCGGACGACTACTCGCGCGCCGTGGGGCGCGCCGTTTCCGGTTCGGAAGTGTTCACCCGCCGCTTTGGCAACGCGGCGGCGGATACGCTTGTGGAGAACTGGCTGCGGGCGCTCGCGTCCCTTGTATTTTCAGTGCACAATGCGTATGATCCCGGATGCGTCGTGATCGGCGGAGGCGTGATCGAAAGCGTTGGCTCGTGGTGGAATGATTTTCTTGCGGAATTGGCGCAACTGCCTGTTTCGGTGCGTGTCAGGCCCGCGCGCCTGGGGAGCGACGCGGCGGTGGTGGGCGCCGCCCGCTTGGCGTGGCTTGACATCATCGCAAAGGAGGGCAGGGGGTGGGAATGAAAACATCGCGACTCACGGATGCCGATCCGGTCCTGATGGTTCGCTCGGTGTTCGGCAGTATGACGAAGACCGAGCAGAAGGTCGCTCAGATTGCGTTGCACGACCCGGAATTTTTCATGTTCGCGACGGTGACGGACGTGTCGGAACGGGCCGGCGTGGGCGAGACCACGGTGATCCGCTTTTGCCGGAAAGTCGGGTTTCGCGGTCTGCAGGAATTCAAGCTCGCCATCGCGCAGCACCTGGCCCATCCGGAAGCTCCCGCGTACGGCTCGGTCGAATTGTCCGATTCACTGGAAACGGCCCTGGAAAAGATCGCGACATATGACGTGCAGACGTTGCGCGACACCGCGAAGCTGCTGCACATCGACAGTGTCCGCACGGCAGCCGCACGCATGCTCAAGGCGCGGTGTGTATACGTTTTTGGCGTCGGATCGTCCGGGATGACCGCGCGCGATCTGGAACACCGGCTGATGCGGGTCGGCGTGCCCGCGCACAG
>JAKACR010000013.1 GCA_021821225.1 Bacillota bacterium
GCACTTACGAGATCATGGACCCTGAACGGATGGGTATTCCCCGCACCATGATCGTCCTTGGCAAGCATTCGGGAAGACATGCGCTGCGCCGGCGAATCAGCGAATTCGGGGTCGACCTGACGGACATTCAGCTCGATGCCGTATTCCGGGATTTCAAGCAATTGGCAGACGGGCAAAAGCGGGTCCCGGACGAAAAACTGATCGCGCTGGTCGGCAGCGCGGCGAATGTGCAGATCGACGCATTGTCGCTCGTGCACGTACAGGCGGTGACGAACAATCGAATGGAACGCATGGCGTCCGTCACACTGCGCGAGAACCAGAGCGGACTGGAAAGGACGTTCTCCGGCACGGGAGAAGGCCCTGTGGAGGCGTTGACCCATTGCATATTGCAGTCGATCCCCATCGCGGTCGAATTTCGCGATCTCGAATTGCATTCGCTGTCGGCCGGTGAGGAGGCAAGCGGCGAGGCGGTCGTCACGATCCTGGCGGGCGATCGGGAATTCCGCGGCGTCGGCATTGACCGCGATATTGTTCTCGCCGTCGCGCAGGGGCTGCTGTCCTCTTGCAACCAGGCATTGCGCGCGCTCTGGTCCGGCGCTATCGAGGACATATGGGCAAAGCGGGCTGTTGTTTCCGGTGAGTGATAGACGATAAAGGAGGCGCGAAATATGAAGTTGGATGCAGCGTGGGTCGCGTATGGCGACGATGAGCAGTACACCGGCTATTTTGCCGCGCCAAACGATGTGCGGGAATCGCTTCCCGCCATCCTGGTGCTGCAGGAGATCTGGGGTGTTGACGGACATATGCAGGATTTGGTCCATCGATTTGCGCAGGCGGGATACGCGGCACTTGCACCCGACCTGTACGCGGCCGGCGGGCGGCGTCCGGACGTGTACAGCGCGGCTCGCCTCGAAGCCGTCAAGCAGTTTCTCGACGCACTGCCGCAGGGCGCTTGGGGCGATGCCGGACAGCGGGAAAAAGCGCTCTCCGCGCTGTCTGGCGAGCAGGCCAGGCAGGTGAGCGAGACGATGGGCGCTTTGTTTAGCGCCGGTGGGAGTACGACTGACCACATGGAGCAATTGCTGGCGAGCAGCCGGTTTTTGCGCGAGGGACATGAACGCACGCGGGGCGAGGCGGTGCTCTCGGTCGGATTCTGTATGGGCGGATCGTTGTCCGCCCTGCTGGCCTGCCACGATCCGGCCCTGCGCGCGGCGGCGATTTTTTACGGCAGCGCTCCGGACAAGGAGCGCGCACAGAGTATTCAATGCCCGGTCATCGGTTTTTACGGCGAATTGGACTCGCGCATCACCAGTGGAGTTCAGTCGTTTGCAAAAACCATGCGCCAGGAGGGCAAGTCGTTCGAGTATCATGTCTATGAAGGCGCGGGCCACGCGTTTTTCAATGATACGCGAAGGTCTTACCACATCGGATCGGCCCGCCGCTCCTTCGCACGGTTGCTCAGTTTTTTCGCGCATCACGCGGAATGAGAACAATCCCGCGCACGATCCGCGCGTGACGCGCGCACATAGACCGGCCGCAACGCGGAGAGATTAGCCGTAGATCGAGGGCATCCAATGGAAAAAGAGGTGCGGTCTATGGCGGAATTTGAGAAACAGAGGCATGCGCTCGATCAGGAGCGTAAACAGATTCAGGAACAAATCGATATGATGCGCAAAAACAGCCTGCAGACGGCCATGAATGCGGCGGTGGGGGAACTCTCCGTGTACGATCAGCATCCGGCCGATCTGGCTTCTGAATTGTTTGAACGGGAGAAGGATGCAGCGTTACTGGCCGGCGATCAACAGCGTCTGGAACAGATTGACGCGGCGCTTGAACGCATGGCTCACGGTACATACGGATTTTGTCGATCGTGTGGCCATCCTATCGAGGCGGGCCGGTTGGAGGCGGAACCCGCGGCCGACCTGTGCGCGTCGTGCCGGCGGACGCTGGATACGCGGCACGATGTGAGCCGGTCTGTCAAAGAACAGGTGAGTGCGGGCACATTTTCACGGTCCAATCGGGATGGACGGGATGAGGCGGCGTTTGACGGGGAAGATGCCTGGCAGAGTGTGGAGCGTATGAACAACCGTCCCCATCGCGCGGGATTGGACGACGTGACGGAGGACGACGACGAAACGTACGTGGAACCGATCGAAGCGATTTCAAATGAAGAATATCGGGCGCAATTGCCGGATTAGAGGAAACTGTCGGGCAGCCTCTACGGCAGGTCGGGAGAGGAGAAACAGTTATGAAAGCATGTATGCACCCCACAACGGCCGGGAAGAGCATGCCGTTGCGCGATTACCTCGCGCTCGCGTCCGGGGCTGGTTTTGCCATGGCCGATCTGGATCCGGCATCCGTGATTCGCGAGGGCGAAGATCAGGTGCGCAAATGGTTGGATGAATATGGGGTCGAGTGGGCTTCTTTCGGGCTGCCTTTTGGCATGGACGCCTCCGGCAGCGATTTTGAGCATGGATTGGCACAACTTGAAACATTTGCGTCGGTGGCCCAGAAGTTTGGCGTGCGTCGCTGCGTGACATGGCTGTGGCCGTCGATCAATGCGGAGCCTGTACCGTACACCCTGCGCTTGGTCGTCCGCGCTCGGGCGTGTGCGGACATCCTGCAAAAATACGGGATCCGCTTTGGCCTGGAGTTTGTCGGACCGCATCATCTGCGCCAGAACAAGTATCTGTTCATCCACGACATTCCCGGTCTTTTGCTGCTGCTCGACGCTGTCGGGCGGGACAATGTGGGTGTCTTGCTCGACAGCTATCACTGGTACACGTCGGGGCAGCGCATGGAGGATCTGAGACAACTGCCGCTGTCGCGCATTGTTCATGTGCACATCAACGATACGAATCAATCTCCGGAAGAGGCGCACGACCAGGAGCGGCTGCTGCCCGGCGAAGGAAAGATTGATCTCGCCGCGTTCGTCGGTTATCTGTCCGCTGTGGGATATGACGGGCCGCTGTCCGTCGAGGTGCTGCGCCGGTCTCCACCGGACGAAGAACCGGCCGCCGTGGCGCGCAAGGCGGTTGCGGCGACGCGCCGACTCGTGGACGCCTGATCGGTTCACACTTTGGATGGCTGCCGAAACTTGCATCTGGGCGCAAAACGTGAGAGACTTTTCCAAAGACTTCGCATCTGCTCCCGGCCCAAGCGGCCGGGACGACAGACCGTGCGGGTTACGGGAGGAGTGGCGGGTGCGGGTCCTGATCATTGACGACGAGGCGCGACTGCTCAAAGCGCTGAAACAGTTGTTTGCGGAACAGCAATACCAGGTGGAAACGGCCACCGACGGCAGGACAGGTCTTGCAATGGCGCGCGCCGACGCGTACGACCTGCTGATCGTGGACGTGATGCTGCCGGGACTGTCGGGATATGACCTGGTGAGGAAATTGCGCGACGACGGAGATTCAACGCCCACCCTGCTGTTGACCGCGCGCGACGCCGTCGATGACCGGGTGCAGGGATTGGACAGCGGCGCCGACGATTACCTGGTCAAACCGTTTGCCACGAAGGAACTGCTTGCGCGCGCCCGCGCGCTGACGAGGCGGTCGGGGGATGTGGTGGGGCCTGACAAAGTGCAGGTGGGCGACATCGTGCTGGATCTGATCTCCCGTACGGTCTATCTGGGCGACGCTCCTCTTTCGTTCACGGCCCGCGAATTTCAATTATTGGAGTTCTTCCTGCGCCATCCCGGCCAAGTGTTGCCAAAAGAGCTCATTCTTGACCGGGTGTGGGGACTGGAGGCGGCGATCGACCTCAATTCGGTGGAGACGTACGTCCACTTTTTGCGCAAGAAACTGGACGCCCACCGTATGCTGCACCATGTGGCGCCGCGGACGGCGATCGAGACAGTGCGCGGAGTGGGGTATGTGTTCAAGGAGTTGTAGCGGTGTTTACGAACGCGCGCGTCAAACTCACGGTGCTGCTCGTCGCAATTGTGACCATTTTGTACGCGCTCACCGCCACGGCGGTCTACGCCGTGATGGACAGGACCATGATGGCGGAGATTGACGCCCGTCTGCGGCACGATGGCGAGCGCGCCGTGCACAGGGTGCTGTCGCACGCAACCTCTACCCCCGGCATGCCGCTTTTCGCAACGGCGGCGTTGGACAGACGACTGTTTGCCCCATTCTCCGCCGTTGTGGCGCGCGGCCGCACGGGTGGCCTGTTGTTTGTGCTGCACCCGTCCATAGCGCGAAAACTGCCGTGGTCGGCCGCTGAAGAACGACCGGGGAGACACTTCTCGCTGGTCAAGATCACGGGTCCCGTGCGCTACCTGCGACTTATGGACACGAGCGTTGCGCTGCGTCCGGGCGCCGAGCGCAGCTATCTACAGTTCGCGGTTAACGCCGACAGCACGATCGCCGTATTGCGCCGGTTGCGCGATGTCATGACGATGGTGGGCGTGTTTGGCGTGCTTGGCGCGTTTGCCGCCGGTTTTTGGGCGTCCGGCCGGGCTTTGCGGCCCATCGTCCGCTCTTGGCGACAACAGCGGCGTTTTGTCGCGGACGCCTCGCATGAATTGCGGACCCCGCTTGCGGTTATCCAGTCCAATCTCGACATCGTGCTTGGGCATGCCGACCAGAGCGTGCTGGACAATCTGGAGTGGATCACCAGTGCGAAAGGGGAGGCGCGCCGCCTCGTCCGCCTGACGGACGATCTGCTCACGTTGGCTCGTGCCGATTCACGCGAGGGGCAGATCCGCCTGCAGACCGTCGATCTTGCGGACATTGTCGCACGCGTCGTCGAACGGTTCTCCATTCTCGCTCTCGGCAAGGAACAGGCGCTTGTGCACGCGGCCAATGCCGATCAGCCTCCGGAAGCGCTGTTCGTGTCGGGCGATCCCGACCGGCTGTATCAACTGACCGTCATATTGATCGACAATGCGGTCAAGTACACCCCGGTCGGCGGGCGGATCGAAGTGATCCTGCTGCGCAGCGGGAGGCATTCCGCGCGGCTGCAGGTGGCCGATTCAGGACCGGGCATGGACAGGCGGGAACTTGGAAAGATTTTTGACCGCTTCTACAGAGGGGACGCGGCCCGCAGTCGCGAGGGGTCGGGAGCGGGGCTCGGACTGGCCATCGCCAAGTGGATCGTCGATATGCACAAAGGCAAGATCACCGTCCAGAGCGAGCCGGGAAGAGGGACGATCTTCACAGTCACGCTCCCCCTATCCGCCGGGACGCCGCCATCGGCAGGATGAAAATTTGCTGGACTGGCGCCCTGCCCTATGCCCGGTGAGTTCCGCGCCATGGACAGGGTTCGCTGAGGCGTCGTCATTCCCTTTGCTCGTCGCGAGTCCAACGCCATAAGCAAGGTTTGCTGGGCCACCAGTATCCCTTTGCTCGTCGCGAGTTTAGCGACAGCAGGGTCCGGGCAGGAGCAAAGGGAATGACGACGACTGGCAGATGATATTTTCAAGATAGACCCCTATGGCGCCGGGGCGGCACCCGCAGCAGGATGAAAAGTGAGCTTGGGGGAGGGTCCATGTGCTGGGCCGTCGCGAGTTGTGCGGCGCAGCCGCGCTGTTTGAGCAGGGGCACAGCATGTGGGCCATCCCCAGGCACGGGCTCGGGCGAAGGTATTTTCAAGATAGTCCAGCGCCGACAGGAGAAAGAACCTGGATGTGGCAATTTAGAATGTGGTTGAAACGCGACTTTTCGCGTTATGGAAAATTTCTCATCGTCGGGACCAGCAACGCGGCGGTGGATCTGCTCGTCTTGAATGCGTTTGTCCTGCTGCTGCCGACGACTTCTTCTCTGCTGCTGTTCATTTACAACACGATTGCCGTCGCCTGCGCCATTGCCAACAGCTACATCTGGAACAGGCGCTGGACGTTCGCCGACACTGCGCGAGGCGGTCAGCGGGAACGCATGCTCTTCTGGCTGCAGGGCCTGTTCAATATGGTCGTCAACGACGCAGTGGTCGTCGGCATGTCGCGCTACCTGTTGCTGACGCACGACCTGCCGCTGATCGTGGGCGGCAACTTGGCAAAGGGACTCGCCATGTTCATCTCGTCCTCCATCAGCTATGTGTTCATGCGCGTCGTCGTCTTTGCGGACCGTGTCTGGGAACGGTCAAAGGGACCCTGAAATGGCGGCCCCTTTGCGGATCTGAACGACTTCTGTTTGCAACCTCTGCGCATTTTTTCATTCCCTGTCGCCGTATTGCGTCTTCAACGCCTCCACCACGCCGGGATCCGCCAATGTCGTGGTGTCGCCCAGCATGCGTCCTTCCGCGATGTCGCGCAACAGCCGCCGCATGATCTTGGCGCTGCGCGTCTTCGGCAATTCGGCGGCGAAGATGATCTCCTCAGGTCGCGCCATCGCGCCGATCTTCTCAACCACGTGCTGTTTCAGATCCGCGACCAGTCCCGACTCGGGTTGGATTCCTTCCTTGACCGTCACAAAAGCGGTGATCGCCTGTCCTTTGATCGCGTCGCTGCGGCCGATGACCGCGGCTTCGGCCACCGCGTGGTGATCGACAAGCGCGCTTTCCACCTCCATGGTGCCGATCCGGTGTCCGGAGACATTGATCACGTCGTCGATCCGGCCGAGAATCCAGATGTAGCGGTCTTCGTCAAGATGCGCTCCGTCGCCCGGAAGGTAAAAATCGGAGAAACGCCCGAAATATGTTTTTTGGAAACGTTCGTCGTCGCGCCAAATCGTGCGCAGCATTGATGGCCACGGCCGGGTGAGCACCAGGTATCCTCCTTCTCCGGGCGCCACCGGATTTCCATTTTCGTCCACGATGTCCGCCGCGATGCCGGGGACAGGTTTCGTGGCGGAACCCGGCTTGGTGGTCGTGATGCCGGGCAAAGGCGCGATCATCGCGCAGCCCGTCTCCGTCTGCCACCAGGTGTCGACGATCGGGCAGCGCCCGCGCCCGATGTGCTCGTGGTACCACATCCACGCCTCCGGATTGATCGGCTCACCGACGGTGCCGAGCAGGCGCAGTGAATGAAGACCGTAGCGGCGGGGATGTTCGGCGCCCCATTTCATGAACGTGCGGATGGAGGTTGGCGCCGTGTAGAGGATGGTGACGCCGTACCGTTCGACGATCTGCCAAAAGCGCTCGCGGTCCGGGTAGTCCGGCGCGCCTTCGTACATGACGCAGGTGGCTCCCGCCGACAGCGGTCCGTAGACGATGTACGTGTGTCCCGTCACCCAGCCGATATCGGCCGTGCACCAGTAGACGTCACTGTCTTTCAGGTCAAATACGGTGTGCATCGACGTGTTTGCCCCGACCAGATAGCCGGCCGTCGTATGGACGATTCCTTTGGGCTTGCCCGTCGTTCCCGACGTGTACAGGATGTACAGGATATCCTCCGCGTTCATCTCGGCGGGCGGAAAGGGTTCGCCCGAAGCGTCTTTCATCGCCTCGGACCACAGGATATCGCGGCCGGCCGTCAGGCTCGCCCCGGATTGCTCCCCGACGCGATTGACGACGAGGACCTTCTTGACCGTCGTATCCTTGACCGCCTCGTCCGCATTCCGCTTCAGCGGAATCAGGTTCCCGCGCCGCCATCCCGCGTCCGCTGTGATGAGCAGTCTCGCATCGGCGTCGAGAATGCGGTCGCGCAGTGAAGCGGCCGAGAATCCCGCAAACACGACGCTGTGGATGGCGCCAATCTTGGCGCACGCCAGCATGGCGATGGGCAGTTCGGGAATCATGGGCAGGTAGATGGTGACGCGGTCGCCCCTGTTCACTCCGAGCTTCGTCAGCATGTGGGCGGCGCGGTCGACTTCCCGTCCGAGCATGTCGTAGGTGTAAATCCGGGAATCTCCAGGTTCGCCTTCCCAGATGAGCGCGGCTTTGTTCTTGCGGTCGCCCTGCCTGTGCCGGTCAACCGCGTTGTACGTCGCGTTCAGCGTTCCGTCGGCAAACCAGCGCGCGTGCGGCGGGTTCCATTCAAGAACAGACGTAAAGGGACGCATCCACGACAACCGTCTTGCCTGGGACGCCCAGTAGCCGTCCGGATCGGCGTTTGCCCGTTCATAGACGGATGGATCGCGTTCATTCGCCTGTTCTGTAAATGCGGGATCGGGCGCAAATGTTCGCGTTTCATGCAATAGTGCGTCCAATCGTTTTGGATCGTGGGTCATGAAGGGCCTCCTTACCGGCGCGGATCATGCAGAAACCGCTTGCATTGCGGGGGATAAAATCACGCTACTAGAAATTATAACATATGAATGGCGGATATGGGGAGATTGTGTGAAGCTCATGTAATCATCCGACATTGTGTATAATGGTGCAAAATGACCATGACAGACAGACGCAAAGTGCGATCGCATAGTGCAATGGGATGCTACAGGAAAGGCGGGAGTAATGATGGCGCACCGATTCAATCCGGATCATGCCGAGCGGCTGCTCTCCGAACAGAGGCAGGCCATGCTGCCGGCAGACCGAGTGCTTGACGCGCTGGCCTTGGGCGGCGGTATGGTGTTTGCGGACGTTGGTGTGGGACCCGGTTACTTCGCACTCCCCGCCGCCTTGCGGACGGGTGCGACGGTGTACGCGGTCGACGTCGAGCCGCGCATGCTTGAACGTTTGCGCGAACGAGTGAAAACAGCCGGACTGTCCGGGCAGTTTGCGTTTTTGGAGGGCGATGCATGCGCCGTGCCGCTGCCGGACGCGTCGGTTTTGCGAACACTCTGCAGCTTTGTCCTGCATGAAGTGAGCGACCTGTCCGCGGCCGTGTCGGAACTCGCCCGCATTACAAAACCGGGTGGCATTGTCGGACTCGCGGAATGGGAGAAAATTCCCGCCAACTCCGGTCCGCCTGAGTCGGTGCGCCTAGAACGCCGGCAGTTGCTGTCGGCCGTCGAGAACATCGGGTTTGAGCGGGTGGAGTCCGTGCAACTGAATGCGGAGCAGTATCTTCTGGTTTGCCACAAGCCGGCCCATACCAGTGTTGGATCCTGAGTCAACGGGGCCACCTTTGTGCGCGGCCTGAGGATATGGGAAAAGTCCTCTGGACATGGAATAAAGTCCGCTTCTCTGGGGGGATTGGTTTGCGATACGATTTTGACACCGTGATCGATCGGGTGGGCACTGATTCGCAAAAATGGGACGGCAGGGCGAAGCGGTTCGGTTCTGCCGCTGTGTTGCCGCTGTGGGTGGCCGATATGGACTTTGTCTCGCCGGCGCCCGTCGTGGATGCGTTGGTGGAGCGGGCGCGCCACGGCGTATTCGGGTATGTCGAGCGCGCGGATGAATTTTACGAGGCGGTCGCCGATTGGTTCGCGCGGCGTCACGGGTTCACCGTACAACCGGAATCCGTGGCAAACAGCCCGGGCGTCGTGCCGGCGCTCCATCTCATCGTTCGCGCATTCACCGATCCTGGGGAACGGGTGCTGATCCAACCACCCGTTTACCCGCCATTTATGCGGGTGGTGCAATCTGAGGGGCGGGAGATTGTATACAACGAGCTTGTGCGCGATTCAGACGGCAGGTACGGAATGGACTTTGACGCGCTGGACCGCCAGCTCGACGGTGTCAAGTTGGCCATCCTGTGCAATCCGCACAACCCGGTGGGCCGGGTGTGGACGCGGGATGAACTGACCCGCTTTGGTGAACTGTGCCTGCGTCACGGAACACTGGTGGCGTCGGATGAGATTCACTGCGACCTGACGCTGTTCGGGCATTCCCATACGTCGTTTGCCGCGATCTCTCCGGAGTTTGCCGCCCGGTCCTTCACCTGTGTGGCGCCGAGCAAGACGTTCAACGTGCCCGGACTCACGACCGCAAACGTGATCATCGCTGACGAGGCCAAGCGTCGGCAGTTCACGCGGGCGGTGGCGCATTCCTCGTTGCACGAGGCGAACGTCTTCGGCGTGGCCGCGCTGATCGCCGCATACCGGCACGGCGCGGAGTGGCTTGACCAGTTGTTGCTGTATCTTGAGGGGAATGTGGCGGAAATCGAGCAATTCCTGCGCGTGCAATTGCCCGGCGTGCGCATGGTGCGCCCGGAAGCCACCTATCTCGCCTGGCTCGACTTTTCCTCCTGGGGCATGACGGACGAGCGACTGGCGGCCTTTTTGCGGACAGACGCACAGGTGGGCCTGAATGACGGGCCGTCGTTCGGACCCGGAGGCAGCGGATTCGCCCGGCTGAACTTTGGTTGCCCGCGCACCGTCTTGCGGGAAGGATTGACGCGCATTGCCGAGGCGCATCACCTGCTGTAGGACGTTCCGCGCCGTGGACAGCGTTCGCTGGCAGAGGACATTTTCAAGACAGATGATGCAGGAGAGGACGGATCGACATGGTGGACAGTCAATTGTTCAGAGCCGTCATGGGACGCTTTGCGACAGGAATCACCGTGGTGACGACGGACAAGGAGGATAGAAACGTACACGCCATGACGGCCAACGCTTTCACATCCGTGTCGCTGGATCCGCCGCTTGTCCTGGTGTCTGTGGCGAAAACGGCTGCCATGCACGGATACCTGCTTGCGGTCGGCCGATTCGGCATCAGTTTCCTGGACAGCGGACAGGCGGAAGTTTCGAATCATTTTGCCGGCCGCCCGGACGAGCGCGTCGGCGAAAGCGTTACATACAACCGCTTGGCGGACATACCTGTTCTTAAACACAGCCTTGCGCGCATCGCCTGCCGCCGCTGGGCCATCTACGACGGCGGGGACCACACGCTGTTTGTCGGGGAAGTGATCGACTTACAGGCGGACGAAGGAGAGCCGCTCCTGTATTTTCGCGGTCGCTACGGCACGCTCGTCACGGACGAAAAACGCTGAACGCGTTCGCAATGTGCGGGAACCAGTCTCCCGTCAACAGTCGCGGGCGTGATCGGACAGGGGATTGGCCGCATTGGCCATGACGGTCCCATCCGGACGGTGTATGATGGCGGGAGGACGGGCCGGAGGCTCAGGTCCGACACGTGATGAGGTGAGTTGGCCTGCGTGGCGGGCCCATTTATACCTCAGGGGAGGGAATCCTGTGTCACTTCAGGTCGCCGTAGTGGGAGTCGGCAATATTGGAAGCATCCACGCCCGTGTTTATCACGAGCATCCAGGGACCACGCTTGTGGCCGTGTGCGATGCGATTCGCGCCAAGGCGGACCAGGCTGCGGAAAAATATGGCTGTCAGGCGTTTTACAGCGTACGGGACATGCTGGACAGCGGCCTGCGCCTAGACGCATGCAGCGTGGCGACCAAAGGCGAAGAGAACGGCGGGGAGCATTTTGCCCCGACGATGGAGTTGCTGGCGGCGGGCATTCCCGTACTCGCCGAGAAACCGATTTCAAACAAGCTGGAAGAAGCCGAGCGGATGGTACAGACCGCGCACGAGGGGAGAATCCCCTTTGCGGTGAACCTGAATCACCGCTTTACGCCGGCCGCAAAGCGCGCGAAAGAATGGGTCCAGTCGGGCCGTCTCGGCCAGTTGCACATGATCAACATGCGGATGTGGATCAACAACCAGGCGGAGACGTCCCCCTGGTTTCACCTGCGCGCGCTGCACCCTCACTCTTTTGACGTCATCCGGTACTTCGCCGGCGACATCGACCGCGTGGCTGCCTTCATGATGAAGGGGGAAGGGCGGACGATCTGGTCCAACGCCCAGGTCCTGCTGCATTTCAAAAACGGCATGATCGGGAATCTCGTCGGCAGCTACGACGCCGGCGCGGGATACGGTCTCGAACAGTGCGAGGTGGTGGGTTCGAAAGGGCGATTTGTGCTCACGGACGCGTGCGAACGACTCACCTTTTATGCACGCCACAGCATCGAGACCGAGACGTTTGATTACCTCGGCGGGATGCGTTCGTTCAATGAAACATTCAAGAGCAGGATTTCCGCGTGGATTGACCAACTGGCTGCCCACACTCCCTGGGATCAGATCGACGGTTCCGGAGAGGACGCCTTGCGGGCGCAACGGGTGATTGAAGCCGCGATCGAATCGTGGAACACGGGCCGCATCATCGAACTTTAAAAGAGCCTGTTCAAAAAGAGGGCAGGGTTGACCCACGCAGTGCAATGGGACATGGGATAAACCGAGTGTGTAGTGGATGTTATCCCATGTCCCCGAGCGTACGTTTTGGGTACGCGAGGGAGCATTTCTGGCGATGACGCGGCAATGCGCCGGGGAGTTCTGCCCACTTTTTGAACAACCTCTAAAAGGTATCTGGCATCCGCTTACAGAAAGGAGAGGAGAGCACATTGTCAGTCAACCGTCGCGCCAATGTGGTGCTGCTCGGCATCGACAGCCTGCGGGCGGATCATATGAGCCTGTACGGCTATTCTCGCCTGACGACGCCGCACATCGACCGATTCGCTGGAGAGGGCGCCGTATTCATGAAGCATTTCAGTCCCAGCATCCCGACCACGCCAGGCTATTCAACCATGCTGACGGGAATGGACTGCTTCGGAACGGATGTCGTCGCGCTGCGGCATAAAGGTCCCCTTGGTACTCACGTGCAGACGCTCCCAGAAATCCTGCGCGAGCACGGATACAATACGAGTTGCGTCGGCTTCACGGGCAATCCGGCGTCCCGCGGCTTTGACACCTATCTGGACTACAAGGCGTGGCAACCCGACAGTACCGGCCGCTGTCCGAAAGCGCAGAATCTGAATGATTGCGCCATACCTGAACTGCGCCGTCTCGCGGGGGAAGAGGAACCCTTCTTTCTGTTTCTCCGCCACATGGATCCCCATTCCCCCTACCTGCCTCCCCGCCCGTTCGAACGCCTGTTTTATGGCGGTGACGAGTGCAGGGAAGGGGACGGTTCCCTGCAGCCGGTCTGGGATTTCAAGCCGTTCGCGGATTTTTTCCGTTCCTGGATCCCCGAGGGATGCACCGACCGGCACTACATTGACGCGCAGTACGACGGGGCGCTGGCCTACATGGATGCGGCGATCGGCGGTCTGTTTGCCGAATTGGCGGCTCTTGGCCTGGAGGAAGAGACACTGGTGGTCGTCACGTCCGACCACGGCGAGACACTGTACGAACACGAGTGCTATTATGATCACCATGGATTGTACGACTGCACGCTGACCGTTCCACTCATGTTGCGCTGGCCGGGAAAGATTGCGCAGGGCGCGCGCCACAACGGCTACACGCAGATCAAGGACATCACCCCGACGATTCTCGACCTGCTTGGCATTGTCACTGCGTATCGCTTTGACGGGCACAGTCTGGCGCCTTTCGCGCAGCCGGGCGGCGCGGCAAGCGATCCAGGGGAGGAGAGGGAGTTTTACATCACCGAGTGCACGTGGATGCGCAAACACGGCTGGCGGACGCCGGAGTGGAAGCTGATCCGGGCGCTTGAACCGGATTTTCATTTCAAACCGGAGGTGGAACTGTACCATCTGATTGACGATCCGCTGGAACTGCACAACCTGGCGGGCGAGCGACTCGACGTGGTCCAGGAGCTGACGCGGCGGATGGAGGCGCACAGCGCAGGGCGGGAAGGGGAGACAGGCAGGGTCAATCCGATGTTGACCAATCTCGACTGGCACGGCCATGGCGGTGGACCGTTCACTTCATCCCGGCAGGCGTACGAAACCCTGCACATCGGCTCAATCCGTGGCGCTAGGGCATTGCAAGAAGACGACGGCAAAGAAGACGACGGCAAGCGGGTAGACGACGACAAGCGGGTAGACGACGGCGGCGAGAATGGGAAGGCGCGGCCGCAATGACGCCGAATGTGCTGTTGATCGTGGCCGACCAGCTCCGGTACGACGTTCTAGGCTGCAGCGGAAACCCGACGGCACAAACCCCTTATCTCGACCGGTTGGCTGCCGATGGGGTGTGTTTCGAGCAGGCATACAGCCATATCCCCATCTGTAGCCCAGCCCGCCAGTCTTTCATCAACGGTCGCCGTCCGGAGGCGTTCGGCGGTCATTGGAACTATGATCTGGGACCGCTTGTCGGCACACTGTCGGTGGACGATTACGCATGGCCGCGTGAACTGCGGGCACTCGGCTACCGGAGCGTCTACGCCGGGAAGTGGAACGTGCATCCGCAGGCCAGTCCTGTGCAGTTTGGTTACGATGAGTACATCCCGGACAGCGATCATAAGCGCTGGAGGGCGCAAAAGCATCCCAACGTACGGTACGTCGGTGGCTACCTGGGCGAGCGCGATCCTCTGCCGCTGGAGGACACGGCCACCCACTTTATGGCCGGGCGCGCCGCCGACCGCATCCGCGCCCTCGCCGCGCAGGGTTCCCCGTGGCACGCGCGGCTAGATTTTTCCGCACCGCATCTTCCGTGCCGCCCGGCGGGCCGGTTTTCCGACCTGTATCGCGCGCAAGACATGACGCCCTGGGGGAGCTTCGCGGACACGTTTGCCGAAAAACCGTACATCCAGCTTCAACAGTTGTACAGTTGGGGCATCGAGAATTTCACGTGGGAGGATTTTGCGCCCGCGGTCGCCCGTTATTTTGGCATGGTCAGCCAAATGGACGACGCGGTCGGACAGGTGCTGCAGGCTGTTGAGCAGTGCGGTGCGCGAGACGACACGATCGTCATTTTCACTGCGGACCACGGTGATCTTTGCGGCGCCCACCGGATGCTAGACAAACACAATGTGCTCTATGACGATGTGGTGCGCGTACCGCTCATCATCCGCTGGCCAGCGGGACTTGCCGGCGGTGTCCGCGTCAAGGAGTTCGTCTACAACCTGCTTGACGTCCCCCCGACGCTGATGGAGTGGCTGGGCATCGCGCCGGACGCGGTTTGGCACGGGCGGTCGCTCGCCGCCTTGCTCGCGGGCGCCGCGCCCAAGGACTGGCGAAGCGGCGTGGTGGCCACGTATCACGGCCAGCAGTGCGGCCTCAACACCCAGCGGATGATCCGCACGAAGCGGTGGAAATACATCTGGAATGCGATGGACGTGGACGAGCTTTACGATCTGCGGGCAGACCCGCACGAACTGGTGAACCGGATCGACGATCCGGGACTCGCGCAGGTGGTCCAGGGATTGCGCAGACAATTGTACGCGGAACTTCTGGCGCAGGGAGACCGTCAGGTGGACAATGAATGGGTGAGGCGGCAACTGCTTGAGGGAAGGAAGCTCGGCCGCCGTCAGTCGCTATCTCCGTAGACGAGGAGGCGAGAGATGGAGCAGTTGGAGGAGCAGTTGGACAGCCGGCGTTTGCAGTTGGACAGCCGACGCTTCATGAAGGGAGATTTTCCTTTCGCAATCCACCGTTGCAGTCATGATGCGCTGCACGTGCCACAGCCGCACAGTCACGACTTTGTGGAACTGGTCTATGTCGAGCAGGGCAGTGCCCGCCATCTGTTCGAGGGCGAGTCGTACGACCTGCGCACGGGAGACGTGTTCATCATCAATCCCGGTGAAACACACTCCTTCGAACTCCCCGCCGGCGGGAGACTGGGAATCATCAACTGCCTGTTTCAGCCGCACCTGATCCAGGAACCCATCCTGCGCGAACTGCATGTGTCAAAGACGATGGATTATTTTTATATCCACCCGTTTCTCAATCCGGGGGAACGCTTCAACCATCTGCTCAACCTGCGCGGGGAAGACGCGCGGCGCATTCTGTCGCTTCTCGACGTGCTGATCGATGAAACGGAGCGCCGCCGGACCGGCTATCAGACACTGGTGCGCCTGCGCATGATCGAACTGCTCATGCTGCTGTCGCGTGGTTACGACGAGTCGTTGCGGATGTCCGACCACTCACGCGACCATCACCGTTGCACTGCCGCGCTGCGCATCTGCGGTTATCTGGAACGGCACTACCAGCAGAAAAACACGCTGGAATCCCTGTCGCTGCTGTTCAATATCAGCGCGCGCCACCTCAACCGGATCTTCCGGGAGGAAATCGGTATGAGCGTGGTCGAAAAGATTCACCGGATCCGCATCGAGAAAGCGCGATCCCTGCTGGTCGAGACGGACGAAAAGATCATCAATATCGCCGCCATGATCGGCTACGAGGACCCGGCGTTTTTCAGCCGGCTGTTCACGCGCGAAGTGGGATGCGCGCCCGGCCGCTTTCGCACCAGGGCCCTGTCGCATTCAAGAGAGGAGGAGTGTGGATGCAAGGAAAGCGAACCTGGCTCATACCGGACGGGTTTCTGCCTGTCGGCAGCACGGGAGAACAGGTGAGCCACGAGGCGGTCTGCGTCCTGAACACGTCCGACCGCGCCGCCGCCATAACCCTGACCATCTACTTTGAAGACCGCGAACCGCTGGACCGTTTTGCCGCCGTCTGCCCGGCGCGCCGCACCAACCACATCCGGCTGGATCGTGCGCGCAATGAAGACGGGATGGCCGTCCCGCGCGGCGTTCCGTACGCCATACGGGTCTCCAGCGACATTCCGGTCATTGTGCAGCACAGCCGACTGGACACATCGCAGGAGGCTCTGGCCTTGTTCACGACGATCGCCTATCCGGTGGAATGAAGCCATTTTGCGGACGCGGTCAGAAGACCTGTTCCACCTGAAAGTCTTCCAGCAGGCCGTAAGCGATGAGGTCGTACTGGCTTGCGGCCGGCTGGCCGCGTTGCGGCGCCTTTTTCCACATGCCCGGCCAGGCTGTCCCGCGCGGCTTGTTCTGGTCGTGATGGGGGCCGAGCGCATTTTTCAGACTGCCGCAGACGCGGATAGCGACCTCGCGCGTACCCGGGCGTGCGAGAGACGTGATATCCACCGCGTCTTCCTGGCCGCTGCCAAAGAGTCCAATCATCTGCCCGTCGACCAGCACGGAGGCGACGGTCCCCTGCAAGCGTGGCGCGCGGACGACGATCTTCCCTGCGCCATCCGGAATGTGCACGCTCTTTTTGTACAAGACGGAACCCGCATAAAACGGGTATCCCTGTTCCGGCCAAAAACCCGTCCGCCACGGCGCCTGCGGTTCCACGCGCCAGTGTCCCCCGACATTTCGCGCCGCGAATGCGCCGCGCAGGTAGATCGGTTCAATTTCCAGCAGAACGTTAAACGAAGGGGCCGACAGGACGATCTCATTGTCACCCGGTACGACAAACGGCCGGATGTCGGCGCTGTTCATGTGCTCGTCCAGCCACTCCCCGCCCTGTGTCCACTTCGCGCGCTGCCCGTTGACCCGAAGTTCGTAGCTGCGCCCCCGTTCCACATGCACCCGCAGACGGTCGGGCAGGGCTTCGGGAGCGGCCGCAAACCGGTATACGACCGTGAAGCCGCCAGTTGTCGCGGGTTCGGCATCCACGACGCGCCGCTTGAATTGCACGGCGTTGTCCCACGGGTTTTCCGGATAGCCGCGGTGCTCGTAAACAAGATGGCCGGCATACAGCGTGTGGATATCTCTGTATTCGAGACCGTCGATGCGCAGGTCGCAATAGTCAAGGACCAGCACATTGTCTTCCTCAGGCAGGATGACAAGTTCTCCGCACGGCAGCGCGGACAGTGCGGCGCGTTTTGTCTCCCGGCGCGCAGGCGCGGCGGGATCGGATGGCCTGCTCTTTTCCGTCACCCGCAGCAGAGCGGATCCATACGGGGGTATGACCATCTCCGTCACGACCGTCCCGTCGCGCCGCTCATAGGCGACATCCTCGATTTGGCCTGTGAAAGCGTCCCATTTCTCGACGTGCGAACCCGCGATCTGCAAGGTGGAGGAGACCGGTTCGCTGCGGCTGTTCGCGATGAAGTACACACTTGAGCCGTCACTCCACTCCCGCCGCAGGTGCGCCACTCCTTCACCGACAGCCGCGCGCCATCTCAGCCTGCGGGGAACGAGGCGGTCCAGCCGGGTTGCCAGTCCGTCGAGCGTCCGAACGAGGAAACAGCCGGGAAGACCGGAAAGGATCCGCACGGCGTCGCTCGCAAGCCCTTCGACGTACACGGCGGGATCGCCCAGAAAGAGGACTGTTCCGCCTGATTTTACGTAATCCTCCAGCAGTCGCACGGTGGCGGCGTTCATGTGCCGCATGGCCTCGGGAACCACCACGACATCGTAGCGACGGGATCCGACGGCCATCTTTCCCGACAGGGCGCGCGCGTGGCGTTGCATGATGAATTCATCGCCAAGATCGAAATCCCACTGTCCGTCGGACAGCCACTGCAGCAGATGGACGTATGTCCGCATGTCCGGATGGGTCGGGACATCGCCCTGGAACAGATTCCCTTTCTCTTCGCCCGGCGCAAGGAGAAAGGCGGTGGTGGTCGGATGCAACACGAGGATACGATTGACCGTCCTGCCCTGAGAGAGGGCGTAGGACAGCCGACCGTGGTAGTCGTTTAACAACCGGTATTCCTGCCACCACGTCTGCCGCCAGTCAAAAGACTGCGGGTGGTCCCGCTTGCGCGCGCCAACGATCGTAGCGTACGTCAGGTGCTGGTTGATGAAGTTGACGCCGTGCACCATCAGCCAGTCGCCGATGCGCTTGTAATCGGCGAACGTCGAATCCCATCCGCCGGCGCCGTATGTCTCGCAGAGCACCCGTTCCCGGTCAAACTGGTTCGCGGCGCTGGACACTTCGCGAATGGTGAGCAGAAGGGGGTCGGCGGGCCGTTCCCGGAGCAGGTGCGTCAGGAGCATGTCGATGGCAGGCCAGTGCATGAATTCATACAGCGACATGACGGCGGGCGATGCCATCGTGCCGGAAGCGAACGGCCACTGGTGTTCAAGATAGTGGCCCGTGAATGCGATGCCGTTTTCCTCACACCAGCGCGACAGCGGCTGGACGAAGTTTTCCGCCCAGAGCTGCCGCAGCGTGCAGTAGTAGTCATACCGCACCTTTTGCGGCGGCACGTGCATCTTCTCGCCCGCCGCGTGGCGGAACAGGCACGGCAAGTGATCCTGCAGGCTGTATCCGTTGCGCTCCGCGAATTTTGCGGCCAGCCATGCGCTGTACGGCAGGAGCGCGGCATCGGTGTGGGCGCCGGCGCTGGCGAAGATGGCCGGTTCATCCGTGAAGACCGCGGGAATGCGCTTGCCGAATTCAGCGCCAAAATGCGTCTTGTAACGTTCGTAGGTGGTTTTCAGAAACTGCTTGGCCACTTCCGGGCGGAGCGCGTCGACAAAAGCGAAACCGCCCAACCACGGCGTGGTGTGCGGCCGTTCCCAGGCGAAGACCAGGAAGCGCTTTCCGTATGCGGGCCACGCGGCGACCGGTTCGCTGGTGATGTCGTGCGTGACCTGAAGCTCACCGGAAGGCGCGCCGTCGTCCGCGCAGGCAAACACCCGGATAAACGGTCCTGCCGAGCGCAGCGGAGATGACCCGGGCGGCGGATCGGCCGCCACCTGTTCCGCAGTCATCTCCCAGCAGACCACGGACTGCGCCAGACAGTCCGGCAACTCCGACGGCACATGGCCGCCGGCAAAACCGGACGGGTACGAGTTTTCGTCGTAAATATAAAGGAGCAGTCCGCTTTCCTGCGCCGCCTGCAGCGCGTCGGACCAGAGAGTGAACCACTCCTCCGACAGGTACTCGGTAATCAGGCCCGGACGGGGATGGACAAACGCCCCGCCAAAGCCGTGTTCCTTCAACTGCCGCAGTTGTTCGCGAATCTGTTCGCGCGTCATGGCGTCGTTCCAGACCCAGAGGGGCGCCGTGCGGTACTGTGCCGGCGGATCCAGGAACAGCGGATCATGCTGCCGATCGTTCATCCGTTTCACTCCTTCTATTCTGATCCTTCGCAGAGGGTCGCGTGTGGGATGTCAAGCAGTTCGGCCACCTTGCGAAAGAGCGACGCGTTGTGGCCGACGGAGAGCGCGCAGTGATGCGTCGGCGCCTGCGCGAACCAGGCGGACATGTATGCGTCCGGATCGCGGCAGAACCGGACCGGTGTCTGCGTGTTGCCGATCTGCATGATCTCGCCGCCCGTCGCGCGGCCTTCGCTGATGATGAACTTCAGCCGGCCCTCGCTGGTCTGGGTCACGTTGAGGGTCGTGACAGGTCCGGCTTTCACCTTCGCTTCCACCGATATGCCGGAGCCCAGCTTGCCGTGATACAGTCCCATCCCCCGCAAAAGCGGCTTGCCGTCGGCGATGGCGGCGTGAAACGGGCCGTCGTGTCCCAGCAGAATCGTCCCGTCCAGGTAGTCCACGACCACGATTTCTGCGAAGCTGCCGCCGGCGCCGGCCAGATCGCAGATTTTCATGGCGATCGCCGTTTTCAGGTCGCCCTCGCCAGCGCACGGAACACCGCGGGCCGTGAGCAGGGAGTGGCCGAGGATGAAGCCGCTCTGCAGCTTTTCGTAATCGTTCCCCGGGGATCCGTGGTAGTAATACACCAGTGCATCCAAATCGAAATCGCGCACCAACCGCTCCTGCGCCGCGGCCACCGCGCACGCCCATTCTAGTTGCTCTGCGGTCGGTTCCCTGGCGATAGGGTCCGCCGCCGAGTCGCCGCTGATGGAAAACAGGCGGTTCATTTCCGCCGCTTTATTCTGAACAGCCTCGGGCGTCACGGCTTTCAAGCGAGAGTCGAGATCGCACATCTCCAGCACCTGGACGTGAAGTCCAGTCTGCGCCTGCACCATTGTGAAGTCGCTGTACATGTCCAGCATGCCGCCGTACGTGTTGCCAAGGAACCCGAAGCGGCTACGCCGCAGTTCCGCGGCCACCCGCGCGGCGGAAATCCACTCTTCGATCTCCTTCCAGGCGCGCTCTGCCTCCGGACGGGCCGCCGTCGCCTCCGTCCCCAGCAGGCCGTTGACGACGCGAAATGCGATCCCCGCGCGGTGAAAAGCATTCGCGATTTCCGGAACGGGGCAGGCACCGCAGTGCGCCAGCCATTCGCCGGTCGTCACGCGCGCGTACTCGATGCGCGCAGCGGGCTGTAGGTTCAGGATCACGGCCGGTTTGGAGCATATCTGGTGGACCGGGAGCACCGCAGAACTGGTCGAATAGGTTGCGGAGTGGCAGAAGACAAGGTCCACATGGCGTTCATTGAACCAATGTCCGGCTGCCCGCGCACTCGTTTCCGAATCGACCAGCCCGAAGTTGTGCACCTCCGCCATGCCGGACATCCGGTCTGCGATAAATGCGCCATAGTCCATGATTCTGCCGCGCAACTCGGGGAACTGCGCCCAGTAGGCCGCAAGGCCGATCGTGTAAAGACCGATCCGGGGAGAGCTGCGCGGTTTGATCGGAGAGCGTGTATCTGTCAAAATCCCACATCCCGAATGGATCGTTTGTTGGTATATCTGTTGGTATAATTATAGGGGAGAGAGAATCCCGCGGCATAGCAGGATGATGCCGGAAAATATCACGCTATTGCTCAACAGGTTGTATATCGCCACCGTTCCGGAACGATGGGAATATGACAAAGGGGGTCGATGCGCTTTGAGCTGCCGGCTGCGTGCCCGACACGACTGGAGCGACCGTTCCGAGTGGCTTGTGCTGCATGAGAGCCCGGTTGCCAGGTCGGCGTTTTTCTATGTGCAGGAAATCGGGCACTTCTACGCCAGAAGGCACTATTTCACCGAACGCGAACGGCTTGATTCGTTTTTGCTCGGTGTCACGCTGGCGGGAAGCGGCATGCTGCAATTTCGCGATCGGACCTTCATGCTGCGCCCGGGACAGGCATTTTTCATTCATTGTATGGAATATCAAATGTACGCGAGCGCTGCGGATGTGTGGGAACTCCTGTGGCTTCATTTCAACGGGGGGACAAGCGGGGGATACTGGGAACTGTTCTGTGCGGATGGCGATCCTGTGGTCAAACTGCCGGCAGATGCACAGGTCATTCACCAGATGCAAAAAATCATCGAGCGTAACCGACGGCCTGCGGGAAAGCGGGATGAGGCCGCCAATTCGCTAGTCATCGTGGAGATTCTCACGGAACTGCTGACCACCAAGTTCGACCGGACATCTTCCGAAGGCCGGGCGCCCGTCCCCGCCCACGTCGCGCGCGCCATAGCCGCGCTGGATGAGCGCTACGTCGAGAAATGGACTCTGGAGCGGCTCGCCGCAGAGTGCTGCGTCAGCAAATTTTATCTGTCGCGCGAATTCAAGCGGCATTCAGGCAGAAGTCCGATGGAATACCTCCTGCAAATCCGCCTTGCGGCGGCGCGGCGCCTGCTCGGGCACTCCGCCCTGTCCGTTGCGGAAATTGCCGCCGCCGTCGGCATGGACCACGCCAGTCACTTCATCAGCCTGTTCAAGCGGGAGATGCGGATGACGCCGCTCGCCTTTCGCCGGGCACAGCGGGAAAAACTGCCGACGGTCTGAAGCCCGCGGCGCGGTATATCATTTGGTTTTCCTGTGATATTATTGTTTTGTCTGTAACATCGCCTTGATCCGGAAAACGGTCATGCGACGGTGCGATCTCGTATTTTCGGGAGGTGCAAGCCATGCTCGTCGCAGAACGGCATGACAAGATCATCCAATTAATCCGCGAACGCGGAAGTGTGCGCGTTGCCGAATTGAGCGAACTGTTCAGGGTCACGGAAGAGACGATTCGCCGCGATCTCGACGCCCTGGAAGGGCAGGGGGAACTGCGCCGCAGCCACGGCGGAGCGGTGAAGGCGGTTGAACATCTGGAGAAGCCGTACACAGAGCGGGAAATTGAACGCATGGAAGAGAAGCGCAGCATTGCGCAGGTTGCGTTGTCGCTGATCGCCCCGGGGGACCAGATCGCCATCGACGCCAGTTCCACCACATTGTGCCTGGCCAACGCCCTGCCCAACATGCCGCTCAAAGTCGTGACCAACTCGGTCCGTGTGGCGACGGGCCTGGCGGCCAAAGACAAGATCAGCGTCATTTTGAGCGGCGGGTCCCTGACGGCGCGCTCGATGTCGCTGGTCGGTCCCACGGCGGAGCAGTCGCTGGGAAAATACCACGTCGCACGCGCCTTTTTGTCCTGCAAAGGGGTTCACGCCCAGCGCGGGATCAGCGAATCGAACGAATTGCAGGCGCTCGTCAAACAGAAGATGATCAGCATTGCGGACGAGGTCATCGTGCTGGCCGACTCCAGCAAGTTCGGGGTGCAGGACTTCACGACGATTTGCGGCGTTCAGGATCTGTCCGCCGTCATCACGGACAGCGCGGTTTCCGATGAATACGCCGGCATGCTGGAGACGCAGGGAGTCCGCGTCATCAGGGCGGTGTCCCCATAGAGGTTGTTCAAAAAGGGGGCAGAACTCCCCGGAGTTGCGATCGGCGATGCAAAAAAGAGGAAGAGGAAGTTGACCATGCGTCAAAAAACTCAAAAACCCAATATCGTTGTGTGCATGAGCGATCAATTGCGCCCTTTTGAATTGGGCTGCTATGGGAATTCGATTGTCCATACTCCCCATATTGACCGACTGGCTGCACAAGGTGTGCGGTTCGATGTCGCCGTGAGCAATAACCCGGTTTGTATGCCGGCCCGCTCCTGCCTGCTTTCCGGGCAACACAGCCGAACGTGTATCGGGGGACTGGGCAACGATGCCGTTGTCGATGAAAACGGACGCTCGACGATGCCGGAATATCCGTCGCCCCGCCGGGTATCCATGTTCGCCCCGACATTGCCGGAGCAATTGAAAAAAGCGGGCTATCGGACGGCCGCGATCGGAAAGTGGCATATCCAGTCAGCGCCGAACGCGCTTGGGTTTGACCATAGTGTCTATCCCTTTGTCCATCACCGGCATACCAATCAGACCTTCATCGATCACAACGGCAACACGGAGATTGTCGCAGGTTACAGCGTCGACCACGAACTCTGCGCTGTGGAAAGCTACTTTCGAGAATGCGGGGAAGATGGACAACCGTTCTTCCTGTACTACAATATTTCGCCGCCCCACATGCCCTTGGCGGATGCGCCGGAACGTTATCTGAAGATGTACGACCCGGACGAGGTCGCGCTTCGTCCCAATGTGTTCAAAGACGGGAGGCCGGCGCACAACGAGGAGTGGTTCAAGATTTATCTGTGGGATTTCCTGTACTATGATCTAAAACAGCCCCATACGCTGACGCTTCCGGACGGATTCGACATCAAGCAACTCACGGCGCTCTATTATGGGGCGATCAGTTGGGTGGACGATTGCGTCGGACGGTTGAGGCAGAGCCTGAAAGAGAGCGGTCTGGACGAAAACACGGTGATCGTGTTCTTGGCGGACCATGGGGATCATCTGGGCAGTCACCATCGTTTCAATAAAGGCACGCTCCTTGAGGAAGCCATTCGCATTCCGCTGATTTTCCACGCTCCGGACAAGTGGGCGGCGGCAGGAAATCAGTCGCAGGTTGCGCAGATCATCGACGTCTTGCCGACGCTCCTGGATATTGCCGGGGCTGAAATTCCAGACACCGCACAAGGACAAAGCCTGCGACCCATTTTGACGGGGGAGCGGCAGTCGCTCAACATGAACTCCGCGATCATTGAAACGGATGGCGGTTCCATCGGCATCCGTACGCTCACTCATCTATACGGGATGCAGCTAAAGAATGATCTGCGCACTGTGGAGATTGAGCGGATGTGTTATTACGATCTTGAACGGGATCCCTATCAGTGGAGCAATGCGGCGGCGGACGGAGAACCGGACGGCGCGGAACTTGCCCTGCGCGAAACCCTGCTTGCGTGGCACCGCAACACGCCGTGGCTGGATGTGTTGAAGAGTTGACGAAGGTTGCCATAATATCTCGGAACCAGAATCTTGACACAACTTAGTGATATCCT
>JAKACR010000221.1 GCA_021821225.1 Bacillota bacterium
CGTCACGTTCAGCGAGCCATTCAGATTGGACCCACCGTTGAACCCGGTTGGGGAGACCATGATGTCGCCGGACGGAACCCCCAGTTTCTCCACAAGCCGGCGGATCTCCTGAACGGCCGCGGTCTCGTCGCGCACGATCGCCTTTGCCGTATTGTCATTGATGTTCATCGATTCCGAAACCTGTGACACATACTGGCCGGCGGACATTTGCGCCAACCCCTGCACCGTCACCGTGTCCGGCGCCAGATAAATGTTCGCAGGCGGCTGCTGCTGCTGCCCCATGGCATGCGCCGCCGGCATCCAGTCTGCTCCTAGCGCCGCTCCGGAAAACACGGCCATCCCCACCACCGCGGCGCCGGCCAGCACGCCCGCCCATCGTTTCGCGACCTGACCCACCATTACCCACTCCCGTCTGTTTGAGCGCTCCGGCAAAAGCGTCGCGGAGCGTGCGCCCGTTTTTCGGGCATTCAACAAACAGACGATTGAAGTGAACAAAAGGTGACGGCGTCGCGCGCGGTTTTTGCGGACATTGTGCACAAGATCATTTGTGCGTCGTATCGGACTCCCCGCCACTTTGCGGCTCGCCCATGCGATCCAGCGCGAGACGGTAGCCGTCGGCGCCATAGTTCAAACAGCGCTTGACACGGCTGATGGTTGCCGTGCTCGCGCCCGTTTCCTGCTCGATGTGATGGTACGTCAGCCCCCGTTGCAGCATGCGGGCGACCTCCAGCCGCTGGGCGAGCGACTGCACCTCTCCGACGGTGCACAGATCGTCAAAAAAGCGGTAACACTCCTCCACCGTACGCAGTTTCAGAATCGCTTCAAACAACTGGTCGACCGTCCGGTCGCGCAATCGATCCAACTGCAACGCCTCACCGCCTTTCGGCCGCACGATCCGCCGAATCAGATTCCGGAAGCTGACAATTTGGACAGTATCCGAGGACCTCAAAACGGTGCCCGAGCACCACGAAACCTTCGGGGGCGCGGCCCACGTCGGGCATCGGGCAGTGCTCGATCACCCGTGTTTTGCCGCAACGAATGCAGATATAATGATGGTGGTGGTCCGTTCTGCAGGCGATGCGGTACTTGTTTTCCCCTTCCTTGAAGCGGGATTCTTCAATGATATCTTCATCAAGCAGCGTGCGGAGGTTGCGATAGACAGTTTCTAGGCTGAGCGTCGGGTGTTTGACCCTCATGTGGTCGATGATCTCCCGCGCGCTCACATAGCGGTTGGCATCCAGCAAAAAACTGAGGATTTCGCGCCGCTTGCCGGTCGTGCGATACCCTCTGTCCTTGAGTGCAGACATGTACGCGTCAGGATGCATTGCGAACCCCTCCATTCGCATTGTACCTGAGCATGCTGCAGAATTCCATTTCACATCGGTCAGGACTGGCCAGGCCACAGATCGGTCAGATTGGTGTCCAAAATCCGCGCAATGCGCGTCAATTTGTCGATATGGGAACCTCTCGCTCCCGCCTCGATCGCGTAGATATAGCTGGCGGACACTTCGGCCATGCGCGCCAGTTCCTGCACCGACAGCCCTTTTTGCATACGCAGTTCGTGTACCCTCTGCCCCAGCGTTTTTTTCATGCCGCTACCCCCTCCTCTATTGTATAATATAAGTGCTCTATTGCGTAATTTATTTGGGATCAATATCCGCTCGCCGCGTTGCCGGACTTTCTTTTTCCTGCGCCATGCGGTATCTTTTAGGGAATCGGCAGTTGCGGCAAATGGCGCAGGAGGACGGTATGGCGAAAAATCAGGAATATGTCCAATCCATCACAAAGCAGAGCGAGGACTTTTCGCGCTGGTATATCGACGTGATCACCAAAGCCGATCTGGTCGACTACGCCCCTGTGCGCGGCTGTATGGTATTCAAGCCGGACGGATACGAACTGTGGGAAGCCTGCCAGCGCGAACTGGATCGCCGATTCAAGGAGACGGGCCACCGGAACGCCTATTTCCCGCTGTTCATTCCGGAGAGCTTTTTCCTGAAGGAAAAAGAACACGTGGAAGGGTTCAATCCCGAACTGCCGTGGGTCACCGAGGTCGGCGGCGAAAAACTGGAGGAACGGCTGGCCGTTCGCCCCACATCCGAAACGATCGTCGGCCACATGTACAGTCAATGGATCCAGTCCTACCGCGACCTCCCGCTATTGATCAACCAGTGGGCGAACGTGGTGCGCTGGGAAAAACGGACGCTGCCCTTTTTGCGCACCAGTGAATTTCTGTGGCAGGAAGGCCATACTGCGCACGCGACGCCGGAGGAGGCGCGCGAGGAAACCCTGCGCATGTTGGACGTGTACGTGGATTTTGTCGAAAAAGAACTGGCCATCCCGGTTCTGCGGGGACAGAAAACGCCCTCCGAAAAATTCCCTGGAGCGGTGGCCACATACTCGATCGAAGCGATGATGCGCGACGGCAAGGCTGTCCAGGCCGGGACGTCGCACTACCTCGGAGAGAATTTTGCGCGCAGTTTTGACATCCAGTTCCTCGACCGGGACAATCAGCGCAAATTTGCGTTCACGACATCGTGGGGCCTCAGCACGCGCATCATCGGCGCGATGATCATGGTGCACGGGGACGACCGCGGATTGCGGATCCCGCCGCGCATCGCCCCGACTCAGGTGATCGTCATCCCGATCGGGCCGCCAAAGACGCGCGAGCGCGTGATAGAAGCTGCCGGTGAGGTGATGGAGCGGCTGCGGACAGCCGGTGTGCGCGTCCGCATGGATGCGCGCGAAGACCTCAGTCCTGGATGGAAATTCAACGAATACGAGATGCGCGGTATCCCGATCCGCTTGGAAGTGGGACCGCGCGATCTTGACGCGGGACAGGCCGTGCTCGTCCGACGGGACAACGGCGAAAAGATCCCGGTCGCGCTGGATGGACTGGAAGCGCGCGCGACCGCGCTGCTGGCGGAGATTCAGCAGTCTTTGTTCGACCGTGCGCTGGCCTTTCGCGAAGAGCACAGCAAAGAGGTCGCGTCGCTGGACGAATTGCAGCGCGCGGTGCGGGGGGAGCGCAGTTTCGCGCTCGCCGGCTGGTGCGGCGGCGAGGCGTGCGAGATGAAGATCAAGGAGGTAACCGGCGCGACAAGCCGCAACATTCCGTTTGACCCGCCCGCACGTCCGCCCCGCTGCATCGTGTGCCAAAGTCCCGCACTTCACGCCGTCTGGTTCGGGCGAGCGTACTGAGTGGATTTTCCCGCGTTGCTTGCGGCGACAGGATGGATGCGCCATGCCGGCGCAAGCGGCGCGGAGAGATGTAAATTTGCAGCGTGCGCGATAGCGGGAGCCCTTTACACGTTTGTGTAAGTTGCCGTATAATGGTGGCAACTTTACACGGATAGAGGGCGGTGGAGCGTGATGGCGGAGCATGTTCAATTCGATGGTCACGAACTGCTCGCATTGCGCAAGGGGCGTGGGTGGTCGCTCGACGAGTTGTCGAGACGCAGCGGCGTTTCCATGAGCCATATCTCGCAGCTTGAAAAAGGCACGCGAAAGAGCCCCGCCATCGACCGGGTGTACCGGCTGGCGCAAGCGTTTGACGTGTCGATGTACCGCTTTCTGGCCCGCGTAGAAACCGATGACGGGAATGTCGGACACGCGACAGGAACGGACGGCTATCCGGCGCCAAAACCGGTTGTCGGCCCGCCCGCGAGAACCGTCGACAGCGTTGACTGGAACGCGTGGAGCCGGGAACTTCCGCCCGATGTGGCGCATTTCATGGCGAGCGAAAACGCGGCGGACTATGTACTGTTCGCAAAGCGGCTGCACGACCACCGCCATTCGCCGCGCCAGGTGGTGCAGTTGATCCACGAGTTCATGGAGGGAATGGCGGCGCATGAGAAACAGGCGCCTGAACCGGAACGGGACGGTGGGTGACAATCCCCTCTGCGCAAGCTATACTGAACACATAACCAAATCGGCCGCGCGTGACTGGCGAGAACGTGGAGCACCACGGTGAAGCGCGCGGAGAACCGGCCGCTCGCCTGGGCAGAGTGTTTCGCCCTGGGAGAGCAGTGACCATTTGGATGATCACTGCTCTCCCCAGAACATGTGTGATGAGAGTTGTTGCGCTCTATCACGCGTTCTGGCAGGGCCGGACGCTCTTTTTTGTCGTGAAAGGCATGCCTAATGGACATGCGCCACATTGCCAAAGGGGTGGTTGCGACAATGCAGACGAGTGCCCATCAGCCCGTCGCAGATGGACTGGATGCCGTCCGAAGCGTGGACCGCGAGGTGGCGGACCTGCTGGCGGCGGAGAATGACCGCCAGCAGACGGCCATCTGCCTGATTCCGTCGGAAAACTACGCCTCCGCGGCCGTTCGCCAGGCGCTATCCTCCACACTGACAAACAAGTACGCCGAGGGTTATCCACACGTGTGGACAGACGGCGACCGTGTGGAGAAAAACGGCCGCTACTACCAGGGGCAGGCGAACACCAACGCCATCGAACGCCTCGCCATCCGGCGGACGCTCGAATTGTTCACACCTGACCCCGCCGGCTACCACGCCAACGTGCAGCCGCTGTCCGGCGCCCCCGCCAATCTGGCCGTATTGAACGCGATCCTCCGGCCGGGCGATGTGTTCATGGGCATGAAACTCGCCCACGGCGGACACCTGACACACGGCCACGACGTGACCGTCACGGGGAAATACTACAGAGCGGTCCAGTACGGACTCGACGAATCCGGCGCCATCGACTACGAGGAATTGGAACGCCTCGCGCTTTCCGCGCAGCCGAAGCTCATCTTCTGCGGCGCGACGGCTTACCCGCTGCAGATCGACTTTGAACGGATCGGCCGGACGGCTCGCCGGGCCGGCGCCGTGCTCGTGGCGGATGTCGCGCACATCGCGGGCCTGTGCGTGACAGGACAGCATCCGCACCCGTTTCCGCACGCGGACATCGTCACGACGACCACGCACAAGATTCTGCGCGGCCCGCGCGGCGGTTTGATCGTGAGCAAAAAAGAGTTCGGCCCAGCGATCGACCGTTCGGTATTCCCCGGCCTGCAGGGCGGCCCGCACATGAACTCGGTCGCCGCCATCGCCGTCGCGCTGAAAGAAGCGGCGGGCGACGCCTACCGCACCTACGCGGCCCAGGTCGTCGCAAACGCCCGCGAATTGGCGCAAGCGCTCGAAAGCGAAGGATTTCGCCTTGTCG
>JAKACR010000222.1 GCA_021821225.1 Bacillota bacterium
AAACGCCACGAGGCGCTTCTCTTTGTCGCTGATCACCTTGCTGCGCTTTTCAGGCCCGGCGATCACGCGATCGATCGCATCATCGACCTCGGGCAGTTCGATGACCGACTTGTTCCTTCGCGCCGTCAGGAGCGCCGCTTCATTCAGCACATTCTCCAGGTCGGCCCCGGTGAAACCCGGCGTCCGCTTGGCGATCACATTCATGTTGATGTCGCGGGACACCGGTTTGTTGCGGGCGTGAACGCGCAGAATCTGCTCGCGCCCGCGGACATCCGGCCGGTCGACCGTGATCTGGCGGTCGAACCGCCCCGGGCGCAGCAGGGCCGGATCAAGGATGTCGGGCCGGTTTGTCGCCGCGATGATGATGATGCCTTCATTGGCGCCGAAGCCATCCATCTCCACGAGCAACTGGTTGAGCGTCTGTTCGCGTTCGTCGTGCCCGCCGCCGAGCCCCGCGCCGCGGTGGCGGCCGACCGCGTCGATTTCATCGATGAAGATGATGCAAGGGGCGTTTTTCTTCGCGTTTTCAAACAGATCGCGCACGCGGGAGGCGCCGACTCCGACAAACATCTCGACGAAATCGGAACCGCTGATACTGAAAAAGGGCACGCCCGCCTCGCCCGCCACGGCTCTGGCGAGCAGGGTTTTCCCTGTCCCCGGCGGACCGACGAGCAGAACGCCTTTTGGAATGCGCGCGCCGACCGCCGCAAACTTGCGCGGATCCTTCAGAAACTCCACGATCTCCACAAGTTCGGCCTTTTCTTCGTCCGCTCCCGCAACATCCTCAAACGTCACGCGCTTCTTGTCCTCCGTGTACAGACGGGCGCGGCTCTTGCCAAAATTCATCACCCGGTTGCCGCCGCCCTGGCTCTGGTTGAAGAGGAAAAACAGGATCACAAATATCAACAAAATCGGCACGATTGTCGTCAAGAAACTGAACCAGGACACTTCCTTCGGCGGAGAGGTGACAACCACCTTCGGAAGCGCATTGATCTCATTTACTACCTGATCGCTGATTAGCGCCCGGGAGGTAAAGGGAGTGCCGTTTGTCAGGACTCCGTCAAGCTGCAGCGTTGTGCCGTCCGACGTCACACCGACGCTCTGGATTGCGCGATTATGCATGTCCTGCTGGAACTGTGTCCAACTCAACTGCGTCTTCTGCTGAGTATCGGACATGATGAACTGCAGGACGCCGATGATCACGAGCAGGATCAGCACGTAAAAAAACGCGCTCTGATAGAAGCGTCTCATTCCTTACCTCCTCTCGGTCAAGGCGGGAATATTGTAACATATCGCCCTGACAAAAAGCACGCTCGCAACCGCAGGAGCAAAACGCGATCCCGCCAAAAAATCGGGCGCGTCAGTCCTGCGCGTACACGGAACGCCGCAGCACTCCCACGTAGGGGAGATGCCTGTACTGTTCGGCGTAGTCAAGGCCGTAGCCCACCACGAAGCGATCCGGAACGGTGAATCCAAAATAGTCCGGACGGATCGGAATGGTGCGGCGGCCCGGCTTGTCGAACGCGGCGCAGATTTTCACGGATCTGGCGCCGCGCCGCAAGAGATAATCGCGCAGATAACTGAGGGTCAGACCGCTGTCCACGATGTCTTCCACGATCAGGATATCCCGCTGTTCCACCGAAAGTTCCAGGTCTTTTAGGATACGCACGACACCGGACGATTTTGTCGATTGCCCATAGCTTGAAGTTGCGATAAAATCCAGTTCCAGCGGAATATCGATCTGGCGCACCAGATCGGCCAGAAAAACGAACGCCCCTTTTAATACTCCGATGACAAGCGGATTTTTATCCCGGTAATCCCGGCTGATCTGCGCGGCCACCTCGGCAACGCGCTCATGGATCGTCTCGGACGAGAAGAGCAATTCTTCAATACTATCTTCCATAGTAAATGCCTCCGTGATGGCGGGACCCTCATCGTTCGTTAAACGGCGGCGCGTCAACCGCGACCCGCCAGCCCGCTTTGGCTCCCGGTTCAATCCATTGTCCGGCGCAGCGGCACAGTCCGGGAATCCATACGACCTCCCCTTCAAACTCAAGGACCGGATATAGCGGTCTGAACGCTCTTGGCACCTTCCCGTCCGCCAGGATGTCGGACACCAGCCTGGTGCCGCACATTCCGCCGGGATGCACCCGTTCCCCGGCGCGCGCCGGACGGATTGCGGCCCGCCCGCCGACGTGCGGCGGGAACCACGCCGTCCACTTCGACCGCGACCACCGTCCCGGCGCGGGAGGCACATCGACGGCCGCGCAAAAGCGCCAACCAACGGCATCCACGCACGCGCATCCCTGCCGTTCGAGAACCGCCGCCCGCCACGGCCCGTCTGTTCCCGGCCGGCGTGAAATGTCGCGCAATACAAGATAGTCGCCCGACGCGCTCGCCGCCACGGCGGCGCGCAACTCCGTATGGCCCGAGCGACGGCCCGACGCGATCCGCTTGATCTGTTCAATATGCGCAAAATCCCAATCCAGATGTGCAGCAAGTCTTTCTAATACTAATTTAAGCACTCTGCGTTGTAAAGCGTCAGGCAGCACGGCAAATTCCGTCCGCCTGCACACGGCGAGTCCAGGGGCGCGAAATACAGACCCATCCCCCAGCCAATCTTCGGCCAAGCGGTTCTGCATGTCGTCCTCATCCCTGACAATATCCGCCAGATGGGACAACGTCCGCGTGATCTCGGCATTAAAATAACGTTCCAGATAGGGAATCAGTTCATGACGAATGCGATTGCGCTGATAATGCAGCAGACGGTTTGTGGAGTCGTCGACAAACTGTAGGTTATATCCATCCGCGTAGCGGTTCATCTGTTGCGGGGACACGTCAAGCAGCGGTCGGACCAGATGATGGCTGCCGAGCGGCCGCCTCGCGTCCATGCCGCGCAGACCGCGCAAGCCGCTGCCGCGCAAGAAACGACTGAGCACCGTTTCAGCCTGATCGCCCTGGTGATGGGCAGTCAGGATCACACAGGACCCGAACACATCGGCGGCGCGCCGCAGCGCCTCATACCGCAATTCCCGCGCCACCGCCTCCTCGGAACCTCCTCGCTCCAGACGCCGTCCGATCACATCGACACGTTCGAGAATGAATGGGATGCCATAACGCAGCGCCTGACGGCGAACGAACTCTGCATCACGATCCGCCTCTTCACCGCGCAGGCCATGATGGACATGACATACGTGCAAAGGAAAATCCACCTCCCGGCGCAAACTCACCAGAAGGTGGAGCAAAACCATCGAATCACGCCCACCGCTGACGGCGGCGACGGCCACCCTGCGCACATCTGTTTTCAGCGCGTCGGCAACCCGCCGCAAAAGATCACTGTCCTCCGGCATACGCGGACACCTTCCATCACAGACCCGTGCCCCGTCATTGTACCAGTTTTGTTGAAAGCACAAACCCCCAGTGGACATGTGATAATCCAAATTTCCGCAGGCACCCAGCGGACTTTATCACATATCAGGCGCCAAGCCAGAGCACAGTCACCAGGGTCGCGGTGAATACCGTCACGGCAGCAAACAGTCCCCAGTCCGTGCGATCCCACGCGCGCCGCTTGCGCGTCACCTGCCTGCGGCCGCGCACAAGCGGCGCGCCGCCGTCCAAAGACGGTCGCCGCACTCCCATCGAATCAGCCAGACGCCCTTTGAACTCATTCATATCCCTGACCTCTCCATTGAGCACGGCGAGCACCTCCGTCAGTGATCCATCTCCCGTTTCTGCGGCACGCTTCGCATGCGCGCGCAGCCAAGCGGCCCGATCGGCCGGGCGCATGCGCGACAGGCGCTCCGCGTCAGCCTTGGACACAGGTCGCGCCAACTGCAATCCAAGCAGTGCGCACGCCAGCAGATCGTACTCCAGGTCGGCCCGTCGCGAGCCCAACCCCCACCAAGCCCTGTCGTACGCTTCTGTGAACTCTTTGACCGATTGGCCGATTCGCGCCACCCCCCCGAAATCGACGAGGCGCAGTTCGTTTGTACCATGCAGAATCAGGATATTTGCCGGTTTCACATCGCCAAAGATATACCCCTGCCGGTGCAGCCCTTCGAGCAGAGGGACAAGTTTTTTCAGACAGAGCGCGATCCAATTCTCCCCGCGCAGGCGGATGAATTCATCGACAGGCACTCCGTCGATGAATTCCATTGCGAGAAAAAACCGCTTCACGCCGCCAACCGACGTGTCGTCCAGCTCAATGCCGCGCGGACCGACCGCGCGACCCGCGCCATCTGTCGCAAAACGCTGCAGTCGATCGTACTCCAGCGACAGGGCCGTGGGGTGTTCCGACACCTTGACGGCCACACGCTCCCCGTCACGCTGCGCGAGATAGACAGACCCGCCGGCGCCTCTCCCGATCAAGCGTTCGACCACATAGGAACTTCCGCGCCACTTACCCACAAAACCGACGCCCACCTGTAGAAGATCCGCACGCTCCAGCCCGTCTTGCTTAAACGACATCATGCCGCACATTCCCCGCAGACGAGTCAACCGCCAGCATCGTATGAATGGCCAGTTCCAGCGCAGGGCCTGTGGGCGTATTGCCGGCGGGCCGCAGCCCGTCGACGACATTCGCGATCATTCCCCCGCGAATCCGCCTGTGCAAGACGGCGGTTTCTCCCCGTTCGCCTGGATAGGTGACGACAAACAACTCCGATTCGCCCGCACGCGCCTTGAGGCCAAATTCCAGGTCGCGAATCGCCTCTCGCACAGCGTCCATCTTGCTCGTCATGCTCGCCGACACGTCGATGACCAGTCCCATTTCAACCAGCACCTCTTCCGTCATCCGATCCACGACGCGGGCCACCTTCGACCGCGTCTCGGGCGGCAGCGCATCCGCGTCGCCGCCGATGATCCCGCGCAATTCGGCATTGACCACCTGATGAAGCGTCAGTTGCATCGTTTGCCTCGACACCATCTGCATCGTCTGCGACAGATCGGTCGCCCGTACAATCCTGCACATCCCCCCGCCCGCATCGGCAATGTTGCGCGCCTCCGTCCGTCCTCGCTCGCCGAGAGCGCCATCATCCACAATGCCAATCACGCTCGTCGCAATGCCGCGTTCTCTGCCGGTCTGCGCAACATAAACTGGATCTGCGCCAAAATTCGAACATCCGTCCGTGATCAGAAGCAACTG
>JAKACR010000223.1 GCA_021821225.1 Bacillota bacterium
GCTCTTGTGTTCAGGCGTTAAACAGGTCGAGAGACCACTGATCGGCGTTATGGCGCATGTGCACTGCAAGTCCGATCATTTTGACGGACGACAGGGGCCCGCTCTGCGCAAGTACCTTGAGACCGCGCGACAAGAGGGTGTCAGCGCGTGTGTGTTTGATCCCGAAGACATGGATGCGCAAAGAAACCGCGTCCGTGGATACGTACTCAAAACCGGTCGTGACAGCGAGCAAGGCGGAGTGGAGAAACGGGATTTGCCTCTGCCGAGAGTGGTGTATGACCAGATTCTCTCGCGAAAATATGAAAACAATCCGGAAGTCGGCAGTACGTTGGATCATCTGCGCAAACACTGTGTCGTTTTCAACGATGGGTACTTTGACAAATGGCAGGTTCATGAGTGGTTGACCGCACATCCGTCTTTGCGTGACCATCTTCCAAAAACATGGCTGCTGCGCAATGCGCGCACGTTTAACGATTTTTTGAACAGTCACCGGGTGGTGTTCGTCAAGCCGATCCACGGGAGTCTCGGCGTCGGGATCATCCGCGCGTCGCGCGTCGCGGATGGCTGGAAAGCGGTGCTCAAGCCGAAAAACGGACCGCTCATGGCATTCATTGCCCGTTCGCCGGATGATCTGTTCGATCACTTCCGCCGCCGACTGTCCGGGAAACGCTGTATTGTCCAGGAGGGGCTGGACCTGATCGTCTGGAACGGGAGACCTGTGGATGTGCGCGCCATCGTCCAGAAAGACCGCAATCGCAGGTGGAGACGGACCAAATTGTACGCGCGGGTAGCGGCGCGTGGGGAATTTGTGTCCAATCTGACCACGGGCGGCGAGGCGTTTCCGCTGTCGATCATCGGAGAAGCGGACCAGAGATTGAACGTGGCCGCTGTCAGAAGGGAGATCATCCATCTGGTATCGCTGATTCCCGAGACGGTGGAAGGGGAATCTGGACGTCTGCTGGGGGAGTTAGGCGTGGATCTCGGCATTGATGCAGACGGGCGGGTCTACGTGATTGAAGTGAATTCCAAACCATGGAAAACGCCCGTGACGACGAGAGGTTCGCAAACATTGGTCGACCTGTCATTTGTGCGTCCCATCCTCTTCGCGCGTGAGCTGGCGCACAACTCAGACGCGAGAAGGGAGCCGCGATCGTGACTTATTATTTGCTCCACAATGGTCAGCCGTCCGCGCAGCGGCTGGCGCGCAGGGCGGGCGACGTGGTGCCCGTCCGTGAATTGCGCACGGTCTCGCGCGATGATGTTGTGATCCACTATGGCAACGCGACGGAAGTCAGCGGCGGACTGTGGGAGGCGAACAGACCGGAAGGAATCCGCCTCACGCAGTCGAGACCGCTCATGCTGAAGGCTCTTGCGGCGGTGGGCGTGCGCGCGGGGAACAGGCCGCAGCTTGCGCGGCACTACCAGGTGCCTGTGTTCAATCTCCAGGCCATTGGCTGTTTTCGTACAGAGTCCAAGAATGTGTGGCTGAACAAGCGGCTGAATGAGGTGGTGGATTCATTTTCGGAGATCTCCGGGGATCTCGATGAGCAGGCGCGCCGCGTATCGCTCATGGCGGTGCGGGCCGTCCACGCGCTGGGGCTGGAGTTTGCGCTCGTGACGCTCGGCGTCAATCCCCATGGTCGCATTTTTGTTCTGGATGTCGCGCCGGCGCCGGTACTCAAGGGCCGCTTGCTGGAGTTGTTTCGCGCGGGCCTCGTGAATTACATGGAGGCAATGGAAAATTCGCAGGCGGACAGGAGTGCGTTGCTGCTTGGAACCGATCTGGAATTCATGCTGAAAGGGAGGCGCGGAAAGTTGGTTCTGGCATCTCATTACTTTCCGTCAAAAGGAAAGATCGGATGCGATGACCGGACGTATGCCGGCGACCGGACCAAGCGTCCGCTGGCGGAGATCAGGCCGGACCCGGCGGCGACACCGGAGGAGGTGTGCCGGAATATCGCGGATGCGCTGGCGCAGGCGGTGCGCATGAACGGTGCGCCGTATCCGGAGTGGCTGGCGGGGAGTGCGCCGTTTGAGCGGTTTCCGATCGGCGGGCATGTGCATTTCAGCGGACTTCCTTACACGGCGAGGCTGGTCAACCTGCTCGACGTGTACGTGGGACTGCCGCTGATGCTGATCGAGGATCCGGTGTCGGCGGGACGCAGACGGCCCAAGTACGGATTTCTCGGGGATATCCGGCACAAGTCGCACGGCGGGTTTGAGTACCGCACGCCCGCGAGTTTCCTGGTCGATCCGGACATCGCGCTGGGAACGCTCTCCCTGGCCTACATCGTGGCGCTGTACCACGGGCAGTTGCCCTACCTTCCATTGCACAGCGGGGACCATGTGAGGGCGTTTTACGAGAACGACCGGGAGCGCTTGCTTACGCTCGTGACGCGTGTGCACGAGCACGTCCGCCGCACACCGGCATACGCGCGCTACCAGGGACCGATCGAATTGATTTTTTCCATGATTCACAATGACGAGGTATGGGACGAATCGGTTGACGTGCGAAAATCGTGGGATGTGCAGGCCAAACCGCAGAGCGGCCGCAGACGGAAAACGGCGTCGTGAGGCCAAGAGTTGCGCGGGTCGGCGCCCTGCCCTGTGCCCGGCGAGTTCCGCGCCATGGGCAAGGTTTGCTGGGGCGCCAGTATCCCTTTGCTCGGCGCGAGTTTAGCAATAGCGGTGTCCGAGCAAAGGGATACTGGCGGCTAGGGGACATGTGATAAAGTCCGCACAGCAGGCGCCTTAATCCCACATGTAGTGTTTGAGGCCTCAGTCAAACACTACATGCACCGTGGTACGCCTGCCGAAATTTGATTTATCACATGTCCCCAGCAGAAGACATTTTCAGAATAGAAGGCGAAACGCCCATGAAAACTGGTGAACGTCCTGTGCTCGGCGTGCTTACAGGTGATGCGAACCTGTATGCTCCGTACATCCGGTCCTTGATCGCCACGGCGCGAAAGGCCGGCATCATCGCGTACAGTTTTTCGCCGCGCATGTGGCGAGACGGTGAAGCGCCGCGCGTTGCGCTGGATTTGCCGCTGCCGACGGTCGTGTACAATCGATTGCCCACGCGCCGTAACGAGGTGTCGGACAGCGCGCTGCGTGTGAAGCGCGCTTTGCGGCAGCAGGCCATACCGTATTTTAATGAGCGGTTTGTAAATAAAAAGGAAATCGACGAAATTCTTCGCAGTTGCGACGGAACGGCCGCGTTTTTGCCCGAAACGGTTTACTCGGCGACAGAAGACGCGGCGAGAGAATTGCTGGAACGCCACGGCGCGGTGTTCGTCAAGCCGATCAGCGGCAGTTTTGGCGAGGGAATCTGCAGAATCGGCAGGGAGGGGAGTCACTATCTGCTGGCGATGCGCCGGTTGAACGGAGTCCTCACGCGCGTATACGAAAACCTGGCGGATACGCTTGACGTGTGTCGCGTCCAGATGGGCGGCATGGCCTGTCTGTTGCAGGAGGAGATTCCCTTGCTGCGCTACGACGGCTGCAAGACAGATTTTCGCGTCCACGTCCAGCGAATAGACGGGACCACTTGGCGCACGGTCGCCATCGGTGCAAAGATTGCCCATCCCACGGGCATCACGACGCACGTGCACAGCGGCGGAAGGGTGGAGGCGGGTGACGCGGTGCTTGCTGTATGGTTCGGGAAAAAGGGGGCGGATGCGCGCGAACGGCTCGAAGCGGCGGCCAGCGCGATATGCCGTCGGGTATCCGAGGCGCTTGATCCGCGACTCGGCGAACTGGGACTGGACATGGGGCTTGCGAACGATGGGAGGATTGTCGTGTTTGAGGCCAATGCGAAACCGGGAAGGGCGATTTTTCACCATCGTGCGCTGCGCGGTGCGGGCGTAGAGTCGCGCAAAATGATTTTGCGCTACGCGCAGTACCTGCACCAGAATGACAGGGCGGCGGTGATGTTTGATGGCACGTGAAATCGGGATCCTGACGGCGTCCGGAGCAGTGGGACGGCTGGGCGGCAATCGCGCCAATTTTGCGCGGCTGTGTCGCGTCGCGCAGCGCGCGGGCATGGAGTGCTCGGTGTTCAACATCGATCCGGGAGGACAGGTTTCATGCCACAGGTGGCGGTCTGGCGACCGCGCCTTCCGGCGCGTGGAACGGGAGTTGCCGGGTACGCTGTACAACCGCATCCCTCTGCGCTCATGGGAAGGTCGCGGCGCGACGGCCGGATTACTTGCCGCGTGGACCGCCCAGGGGCGTATTGTGACCAATCCGCGTTTTTTGCAGAAGGCGGAGGTGGGACGGCTGTGGAACGCGTCGGATGCGCTGCGGTCTTTTGTGCCCGTGCAAGAGGAATGGATCGACCCGGAACAGATCGCCGCATTCGTTTTGCGTCATCGTTCGGTGTATGTCAAGCCGCTGGCGGGCAAAGCGGGCATCGGCATCGTGCGGGTGCGGCACAGCGGCGGACGTTACGAGGCCGTTCTCCAGCAGGCGGGCGCGACGCGCGTCTGGACGGGTCTGTCCGCATACGCGCTGCAACGCCTCCTGTGGCGTGCAGACCGCTATCTGCTGCAGGAGGACGCGGATTGCGCGCTTGTCGATGGGCACAAATTCGATTTGCGCCTGTTGTTTCACCGCGTCCCCGGCGGAGCCTTTTCACTCACGGGTACGGGCGTCCGCGTGGGTCCGCCGGGCGGGATCACCACGCACGTGCCAAACGGCGGATCGCTTGCCAGGCCGTCCGACGTGTTGCCCGCGGTGTTTGGCGCGCGCGCCGCGCGCGTCGATGCGCTGGCAAAACAGGTGGCGCAGCAGGCCGCCGACGCGGTAACCGGATTGCCCGGCGTATGGTGCGAACTGTCACTTGATATGGGCCTGTCGCGCGCGGGCGGACCGCGACTGTTTGAAGCCAACGCCAAGCCGATGAAATTTGACGAACCGGACATTGAACGGCTTGCCAAGCGGCGGCTGGTTGAATTTCTCGGAGCCCTGTGAACGGCGCCTCGGGGACATGGGATAAACCAAGTTTTTGCAGGCGAC
>JAKACR010000224.1 GCA_021821225.1 Bacillota bacterium
GCTGTCGAGCACATCCGCGCTGCCCGCGCGGCTCGACGCGGCCCGGTTCCCGTGTTTGGCCGTCTTCAGGCCGGCCGCGGCCGCGACAAACGCGGCCGCTGTCGAGATGTTGAACGTGCCCGCTCCGTCGCCGCCCGTGCCGCATGTGTCGACAACCGGGGCGCCGATCTCGTCCGGCATCCGACGCGCGTGTTCGCGCATCGCGCGCACGCTGCCCGTCAGTTCGTCCACCGTCTCGTCTTTTTGCCGCAGCAGCGTCAGGTACGCCGCTGTCTGCGCCGCGGTGGCCTGACCGTCCATCATGAAGTGCATGGCCTGTTCCGCGGTGTCTTCCGGCAAATCTTCCCCACGCGACAAGGCAAGCAGGATCTCTTTCATGGTCATTCCTCCACACGTCGCAAAATAGAAAAGCGAGAACCGAGGGAACCCCAGTTCTCGCGAACGCAGCCGTTCGTAAGGCACGATTTCACCATACAGGCACGAAATCACCATACAGGCACGAAACACCACGGCGCATGCTATGCCGTTCGTCTCGACTCCACTCGGCTCCGCTCACGCGACTCTGGGTCGCCCCTATGCTCTGCAACAGCGCCCGTCGCGGCGGCTTCCCGCACGCGCACAGGAGACGCGCCATCTGCTGTTACTTTACTACGAATCCTCCAAACGGGTCAACATGGCTTTCCTCCATTTTCTTTCCTTCATTTGGATGGTGTCCATTTGGCTGGCGTTCATTGTGCCTGTGCGCAGGGCTTTGGCTTTACGAGGGCCGCAGGGCCGCCCGAACCAGGTGTTCATCCACCGCTTTGACGATCTCCACCGCGCCCAGCCGGTGCGGCAGGACGAACGTGAGATTGCGCTTTTCCCCTTTTTTGTCCAGCCGCATGCGGTCGATGATCGCATCCTCCACATCCGGAGAAAAAGCGGCGCTCGGCCATTCTACTGGCAATCCGCACGCGCAAAGCGCCGCGCGAAGGCGCATTTCCAGCGCATCGTCGGCCATCCCGAGCAGCCGCGCAAGGCGCGTCTCCACCACCATGCCGACGGCCACCGCCGCTCCGTGCAGCAGCGCGCCGAGAAATTGCGCTTCCACCGCATGGCCGACCGTGTGGCCAAAATTGAGAATTGCGCGCAGCCCGGCCTCCCGTTCGTCAATTGCCACCACATCCGCCTTGACGCGGCAGGAACGAAGGAGCAGATCTGTCATCAGCTCCGGATCGTCGGCGAGCAGGCGCGCCGCATGCTGTTCAATAAACTCAAACAGTGCGGGGTCCCGGATCACGCCATGCTTGACCGCTTCTGCCAGTCCGTTTGCCAGTTGGTCTGGCGGCAGCGTCCGGAGCGCCAGGACATCGTACAGCACGAGGCGCGGCGCGTGAAATGCGCCGACCAGATTCTTGCCTTCCGGCAGATTGACGCCGACTTTCCCGCCGATGCTCGAATCGTGTGCGAGCAGCGTGGTCGGCATCTGCACAAAGCGGACGCCGCGCATGTACGTGGCAGCCACAAACCCGGCGAGATCCCCCACCACGCCCCCGCCCAAGGCGACGACCAGCGACTTGCGGTCAAGTCCCGCGCGCACGCACTCTTCGTACAGTTGCACGGCCTGCGCAAAGGATTTGGACGATTCCCCCGCGGGCACAACCGCCGTCGTAACCTGCGCAAACGCCCTGGACAGCGCAGTTTCCACGCGGCTGGCGTAACCGAGCGCCGCGACCGTCTCGTCCGCGACGATCAAAACGGCGGTCGCATCGCCCGCCGCCTCGCGCACGTACACGTGCGCCTCATCCAGGACGCCCGCTCCGATCACGACCTGGTACTCTCCCGTCGAGGCAGGTACCGCAAGTGTTGCCGGCTCGGCGTGTCCTGCATGTTCCCCTGTGTTCATCGCAGCGCCTTGCCTCCTTTTATGAGGTTGTCGGACACGCTCTTTATGGCCGTCCTGTTGCGCGGGTGCGCTGCGCCACGCGGTCCAGATAACCTTTTACATTGCGCTGCATTTCCGTCAGCGAGTCGCCGCCAAACTTCTCCACGAACGCCTCCGCCAGCACCCATGCCAGCACATTCTCCCCCACCACGGCGGCTGCCGGAGCCGCGCACGCGTCCGAACGTTCAATGGTCGCCAGGTAGGGCTCCTTCGTCGCGAGATCGATGCTCGGCAACGGCTTGTACAGTGTGGGGATCGGTTTCATCGCCGCGCGCACGACGATCGGCTCCCCGTTGGATACGCCGCCTTCGACGCCGCCCGCGCCGTTTGTCGGGCGGTAAAAACCGCGTGCGCCATCGTGCAGGATCGCGTCGTGCACCTCCGAACCGGGCCGACGCGCCGCCTCAAACCCGAGTCCGATCTCCACGCCCTTGATCGCCTGGATGCCCATCATGGCGCCCGCGATCCGCGCGTCAAGCCGCCTGTCCGGCATGGCGTACGTGCCGAGTCCGACTGGAACGCCTGTTGCGACCACTTCAAAAATTCCGCCGAGCGTGTTGCCCTCCTGCTTTGCGCGGTCGATGGCGGCGACCATTTGCACCTGCGCCGCCGGATCGGCCGTGCGCACTGCGGATGCCTCCGCGCGCGCGGCCACCTCCTCGTGCGGCAGGCCGGACAGCGCCGAGTCATCGACCGTGACCGTTCCGATCCGGACGATGTGCGCGTACAGCAAGATGCCGAACTGCGCAAGCAACTGCCGCGCCACCGCGCCGACGGCGACGAGCGTTGCCGTGTTGCGCGCGCTTGCCCGCTCCAGAGCGTTTCGTACATCGTCAAATTCATATTTGAGTGCTCCGGGCAAATCCGCGTGTCCCGGTCGCGGCTTTGTCACCGGTTGGATATCCGCTGGCTCGTCCGCGGTTGGCGACATGCGGTCCTCCCAGTGGCTGTGATCCCGATTGACGATCGTCAGCGCGAGCGGCGTCCCGAGTGTTTTGCGAAAGCGCAGACCCGCCGTGATGTCCGCCCGGTCCGATTCGATTTTCATCCGATATCCGCGCCCGTGTCCCTGCTGGCGCCGCCACAACTGATGGTTGATCTGCTCCGGGTCCAGGGGAAGTCCCGCAGGCAGTCCTTCGATGATGGCTGAAAGTGCTGGCCCGTGCGATTCTCCTGCCGTCAAGTAGCGCAACATGTCGTCTGTGTCCCCTTGTGTCTCGCGACCGGTGCTCGCCAAATGGCGGCTGTACGATTCTTATTATACTATCTTGGACATACTCTGCCAGACAATGTCTGCTGCCAGCCGTCGCCGTGCCCTATGCCCTCTGCTCGGACACCGCTTCGCTAAACTCGCCGGGCACAGGGCACGGCGACGGTCCAGCGAACCCTACCCCTTAAGGCGGAACCCGCCGGGGCGTTCCCCGCTCACGTCGTCAGTTCTTCCAGCAAGCGGGCCAGATCTTCCGGCAGTCCCGTGCGCACGGACACCCACGCGCCCGTGGCCGGATGGGGAAATGCCAGACGCCCTGCGTGCAGCGCCTGGCGCGACAGGCGTTCGTGCGGCAGGCCGTACAGACAGTCGCCGATCACCGGATGCCCGATGGAAGCGGCGTGGACGCGAATCTGATGCGTCCGGCCCGTTTCCAGGCGTGCGCGAACGAGACTGACGTCGTCCGCGGGAAATGCGGCGAGCAGGACAAAGTGCGTGACAGCCTGCTTTCCGGCCGGATCGACGATCCGCCTGATGCGCTGCCCCGGCGCGACGGCGATGGGCAGGTCCACCTCAATCCGCGCATGCGCAAGACGGCTGGCGAGAAACGCCCAGTACTCCCGTATGATTTCCCGCCGCACAAGGGCCTGCGTGAGTCGGTCGTGCGCCAGCTTGTGTTTGGAGAACAGCACCAGGCCGGACGTATCGCGGTCCAGTCGGTGCAAGGGGCGCGCATGTCCGCTTCCACCCACATGATGGCGCACCGCCGAAAGCAGTGTGCCCGTGCGCTCCCGTCCGGTTGGATGAACCAGCACGCCGGCCGACTTGTCGGCGACAAGCGCGTGTTCGTCTTCCCACACGACCCGCAGCGGAAGGTCTTCCGCCTCCACGCCCGGCGCGGTTTCTTCGGCTGGCAGCACCGTCACGCGATCGCCCGCACACACACGACTGGTCAGGTACACGGACCGTCCGTTGACCAGAATTTTTTCCTGTTCAATCAACTGTCTGCGCAACCGGCGACTAAGTCCAAGCGGGCGCAGGACTGCCTTGAGCATCAGTCCCTCCTGTTCCGGCGCGATCAAGCGATCGAAATACAGCAAGAGAACTTCCGCCTTTCGCCCCGGAGGGATAGGAAATGAGCCGGGGGCATGTCTTTGTAAAGAGTGCGTATCGTATAATGTAAAAATGGCGATCGCAGGAGGATGCGTTTATGGGAACTGTGCGAAACGCTCGACAGCAGGGCGGCGCGGCCGCAGGAAAGCGTCGCTTCGGCCTGGCCTTTGTCGCGGGAATGCTTTCGGGCGTTCTTGTCACGCTTGGATGCGCTGCTGCCGGCGGATACGCCGCCTACCGCTATCTGAATGCGCAGGCTGCGCAAAACGCCGTTTTTGCCAATTCTCCCGCGCCGTCCACAGGAGGCGGACAGGTTCAGATGTACTTCCCGCTGGAGCGGTTTCTCGCGTGGCGCTCCACGCCGGCGCTGCAACTCGGCATGCGGGGAAATCGCGTCTTCGTCAGCCTCTCCACCGCCGTGGTCCCCTCGCTGAACTTCAATGTGCGTGTGGAGATTTTCGGCGATCCGACCGTCTGGCGCCATGATTTCACGCTGACGCATGTGACGGGCTATGTCGATCACATCCCGCTTCCCGCCAAACTGCTCCTGACCGCCATCGCCGCCAAGGGAAGCCAGTACGGCGTTCATGTGAACAACGCACGCGATTCGCTCTACATCGTGCGCAACACAGGCCAGTATGAACTCGTGGGCTACGACGCGGCCACGCGCGATCTGATCATCTCGCTTCCCGCACAGACCGTGCTGCGCGCGGCCGACAACCGGGCGCCGCTCTGATCGGCGCGCGGATGCCAGGCGCAGGG
>JAKACR010000225.1 GCA_021821225.1 Bacillota bacterium
ATTGTACATCTGCACCACAACGAGGTGCGTTCGCGAGTTGATGTCCCGCTCATCGACATCCGCCGCGTCCACCAGAACCAACCCTTCGATCGGGTCCACCCCGATGCGCAAAAACATATCGTCGAGAAAGCTCTGTCCGGGCCCGAACTCGATCGCATGCCCCGCATCCGGTCCGCGTTCCCTGAGCAAGCGAACGGATTTCTCGGCCACGGCCGGATGGCCGGGCACCGCATAGACCACGCTGCCCTCGCTCGCGGCCACATCCAGCACCCGCGCGGCAATCTCTTCGTATACTTCGGAAAAACTGTCCGCCCGTTCGTACACCTCGTCCAATGCGCGAAACTCGACGCCGCACTCCCGCAGATATCGCACAACAGGATGCCGTTCGGTGCGCAGGACGACCGGGTGGCCGGCTGTGAGCAATGACAGCGCCCCTTGTGGAAGCGCGCTCTCCGAACCCGCTCCGAGGCCGACAATATACACGATCCCCATCACACAATCTCTTCCTCACACGACGTAATTCCCCCACGCCCGCCTGCTCACTCGCCCGCAACCCCGCCCGCATTCATCAGGATTCAAACAGTCCCAGTCTGCGACAGGCCGCGGCCAATCGGCAACCGATGCGAGGCAGCGCCGCCACCTCACTCTCCTGCAAGGCGCCTGAAACGAGCAGAGCCAGTCCATACACTAACGCGCCGACCGTCACGCCGACCAGTGTGACGGCGCCGGCATTCAGGCGCCCGGTGAGGACGATGTGCAGGCGATGCCACTGCGCCAGCGCGGCAAACGTACAACCCGCCATCACGAACGTCGCGGCGGCAGGTTTCCACACATAGTCCGCCCACGGGACCTTTGCCGTGACGTACCGCCTGAGCGCAAGCCAGTTCAAGAGACTGGCCAGCGCATAGCTGAGCACGGTCGCCATCGCTGCGCCGTCGATGCCGAGCGGCGGCACCAACACGAAGTTTAGCGCAACTTTCAACGCGGTGCCAACCACAAGGCTGCCGACAGGCAGGTAAACAGCCCCGACTCCTTGCAGACTGGCGCACAGGGATGTCTGCAGGGTACTGAAAAACGTGGCCAGAGCAAGAATCTGAATGGCGTGGTAGCCGGCGCTGTCCTGAAACAGCGCGATATCGATCGGTTTGGCCAGCAGGAACAGCCCGACGGCCGCCGGCAAGGCGAACAGGGTCGTGATACGCATGCCAAGCAGGATACGTTGCGATGTTTGCGCATCGTCGCGCATGGCATTGGCTTCGGATATCGACGGCAAAAGCGCAACTCCGATCGACCCTGCGAGCGCCGCCGGGAACATCATCAACTTGGAGGCGCGGCCGGCGAGAAGACCGAATTCACTGGTTGCCGCCGCCTGCGCGGCGCCATGCAGTTTCAGCAGATTGGTCACCGTGAGCGCGTCCACATTGCTCGTGAGCGGCACCACGAGCGCGCCCAGGCTGACCGGCACCGAATAGTACACGAGTTTGCGCAAAATGGCAAATGTCGAGAGGCGGGCGCGCCGCGGCTGGGAGCGGGCAGAAACACGGCGCGGCGCTTCCCTGCGATCGCGTTTCATGCGCCGGAGAAAATAGCCCATCACACCAAAGCCGGCCACTCCGCCGCTGACGGCGCCAAACGCCGCGGCCGCAGCAGCGGACGAATCGCCGAAGCCGAAGTGAAGCACGACGTACGCTCCGGCAATGATGGTGATCACGCGAACAAACTGCTCCACCACCTGGGAGATCGCGGTCGGATTCATGACTTGCCAGCCCTGGAAGTACCCCCTCATACTGCTGAGCGCTGGCACCACCAGCAGGGCCGGAGCTATGGCGCGGATGGCGAACACGGCATTCGGGTCACCCGAGAGGCGGGCGAACGGTTCCGCGAAGATGAACAACGCGGCCGCGCAGCCCACGCCGACAACGGTCAACAGCCACAAAGACACGCGATAGATACGCTGCGCCCCCTCGATATCTCCGACAGCCGCGTATTCACTGACGAACTTCGAGACGGCGACCGGCACACCCGCTGTTGAAATGATGAGCAGTGTGGCATAGATCGGATAAGCCATCTGGTACAACCCCATGCCGCGATCGCCGATCACATTTTGCAGGACGACCGTATAGACAGACCCCATAATCTTGGAAATCAGCGCAGCGACGCCGAGAATCATCGCACCGCGGATAAATGTCCGGTTCGTCGCCACGTCTGCATGCACTCCCGTTCCTGACCTTCACCGCGAAGGGATCTTATCCGATTTATACTGACAAGCCGCGCGAGATATACAGAGAAAAAGAGAGCGGACAAAACGTCCACTCTCTTCTCGGACAGGCCGGACCAAGATTCAGGCGCGCAACCATTGTGGCAATAAGTGCGGTCAGAAAACGTTCACTGCTCCATCTGCTTTGAAAGGAACCCCGCGGCCGTTTCGGCAAGCTTCTGTTCCAATTCGCCCATTCGCACCTGTTCATCGCGCGAAACAAGCACGATACTGCCGATCGGGTCTCCGTTGTATACGATCGGAGCGATCACCCTCGCGCTCACATGATCCCACTTGTCGCGCACCAGTTGAACATCTCCCTCGGCCGCGAGGTGCGTCCTGCGTTCCTCCATCACCTTTTCCACATCGGATCCCACCGGCTTTTCAAGGAATTCCTTTTTTGAAGAACCCGCTGTGGCAATGATCGTATCCCGATCTGTGATGAGAGTGATGTGCCCCAGCGTCTCGTTCAGGGATTCTGCGTACTCTTTTGCAAACTCGCCAAGTTCCCCGATCGGAGAATACTTCTTGAGAATCACTTCCCCGTCGCGATCCACGAAGATTTCCAGCGGATCGCCTTCACGTATGCGCAGTGTTCGCCGAATTTCTTTAGGTATCACGACCCGGCCCAAGTCGTCGATCCGTCTTACGATCCCGGTCGCTTTCATGATGTGCCCAACCTCGCTTTCCACCGTCAAGATCGATAGGGTACCTCGCCACGGGGACCGCGCCCGTCAACGGAGTCATCATGTCCCCTTCCATCGGTATCTTTCGACGGCTGTCTGTATGCCTTGACCTTATATTGTCCGAACCCGCACCACTTTACCAGCGTATCCTGAGTTATTTCATGGAAAAAGCGCCGGTTCACAGCTCCGGCGCTTTTGCGGCGATTTTCAGGAAAGGGTCACCTTGATGTTGGCCTTCGTCTGAAGCTGATTGACCATCGCCGTGTACTTGGTCGCATAGGTCGATTTGGGATTGCTCATCAACTGCTGGGCGATGGTTGTCTTGACCTGGGTGAGCGGCGCCACACTGCGATTGAGCACTTCCATGACAAAATATCCGTATCGCGTCTGGAACGGCGCTTCCACCTGATTCAGCGGCTGCGACAGTACATGCTGCTGAAAATGCGGGACCCAGTTGCCCACAGGTTGATTGGAATACAGACCGCCGTTGTTTTTCGATCCCGGATCCTGCGAATACTGCTTCGCCAGTGTATTCCAACTGTTCACAGTCGAATCCCGCTTCAGGATCCCGTAGATCTTTTTCGCTTCGGGGAGTGTCTTTACCAGGATCGCCCGTTGGCTGGCCGTCGTGTACTGAGCCATGTTTTTCTTGTAATACGCCGTAATCGCCGAGCTTGGCACGAGACTCGTGGCATAGTTGTTCAGCGTGATGTTCTCCGCGATGATCTGCGCCAGGTCGCTGTCCGTCAGATTCAGGGACTGCATCTTCGCATTCAGGGCGGTCGCTGAATTTTTGTAAACACTCTGCACCAGGTTCTGCTTGAGCGTGACCACGTCCTGCTGCACCTGCGCCTGCGGAGCGGAGAAGCCCTTCTTCTTCGCAATGGGCAGCAGGAGCCTGTCCGACACGATATACTGCTTGATAATCGCCGTCTTGGCCGCGGTTGTGTTCAGCTTGGCCTGCGGATTCAAGAGCGACAGCAGATTGACCTGCTCAGTCAACTGGGATTGTGTGACCGTGCCGCCATTGTAGGTGGCGACGACGTTTGCGGCGCTCTGGGTGCCGCACCCCGCCAGCAGGGTGGACAGGACACCAATGCCGAGGATGCCCGGTATGCGCGATCTGCGAAACTTACTTGGCATTTTGCAATTCCTCCTGTTTCGAGAAGACAGATTTAAATTCGTCCAGCACGCGGATGGCCATGTCGAGCAACTGGTCGTCCTTCAAACCGCGCCCATCGATCGTGAGACTGTACGCACCGCCTGCGGACTTGACCGCCGTGCGTTTGGGGTACAGTTGCGCGGTCTCGATCAAGCGGATGCCGGAGATGCGTTCATTGTGCTCCTTGCGAAGCGCGATGAGCACCGTCTGCCCCTCTCTGACAACGGACGCGAGGTCGTACATGAACGCATACGCGCGAATCCGCGCGATCCGCAACAGCATTTCCGTTTCCGGCGGAATATCTCCAAAGCGGTCCACCAGTTCGTCGCGCAAATCGTCGACGTCGTCCTGACTGCCGACGGCGACAAATTTTTTGTACATCTCAATTTTCTGCAGAGCGTCCGGAATGTACCCATCGGACAGGTAAGCGTCGGCCGTAATCTCCACCGTGGGCTCGGCGCGCTTGACCACGGCGTCGCCGCGCAACTCCCGCACCGCTTCCGCCAACATGTCGGAATACATGTCAAACCCGACCGAACTGATGAACCCGTGCTGCTCCGCGCCAAGGAGATTGCCAGCGCCCCGGATGGCCAAGTCCCGCATCGCGATCTTGAAACCACTGCCCAATTCCGTGAATTCCTTGATGGCCTGCAACCGCTTCTCCGCTACTTCGGCGAGTACCTTTTCCGCTTGATAGGTGAAATACGCGTATGCTATACGGTTGGAACGGCCGACGCGCCCCCGCAACTGGTACAATTGGGACAGCCCCATACGATCCGCATGAAACACCACAAGTGTATTGACGTTGGGAATATCGAGCCCGGCTTCGATGATGGTCGTAGAGACGA
>JAKACR010000226.1 GCA_021821225.1 Bacillota bacterium
GATGACAACCTCGACCATGGTGTTTTCCATGATCCCGCTTGCCCTGCGCACGGGGGTCGGCTCGTCCGACCGCATCCCGATCGCAGTCGTCCTGATCGGCGGCCTCACGACATCGACCCTGCTCACGCTGGTCGTGGTTCCTGTCCTATACACCTACTTTGACGACCTGAAACAGTGGCTGGCTCGCATGCGCGCCCGCCGCGCCCGCGCGCCCTTGGCGCTCCCGGCCGATTCGCGGGGGGTGTCCCGATGAACGTGACGCGCGTGGCCATAAAGCGACCGATCGCGATGCTGATGTTCCTTCTCGCCATTGTCATACTCGGCGTTGCGGCGTATGTCCAACTGCCCGTGCGCCGCCTGCCGAGCGTCAATTTTCCGCACATCACGGTCGTCGTGTCGGATCCGGGCGCCAGTCCGGGCACTGTACGCTCGCAGTTGCTCGATCCTGTGGAAAATGCGCTGACCACGGTGAACGGCATTGAGACGATGACCGGCACGGCCCGCACGGGGAACGCGCGCATTGGCCTGCGCTTTCCCGGCGGCACCGACATCAACCAGGCGGCGGTGCAGGTGGCGAACGTGGTGAACCAGATCGCGGGCGCCTTACCGGCGGGCACATTGCCGCCGCTCATCTTAAAGGCGAACCCGAACGCCCTGCCCGTCATGAATGTCGCGCTGTACGGCACAGAGAATCAGTCCACGTTGTACAATATCGCCAGTCAGACCGTAGAACCGGCATTGACCACCGTTCCCGGCGTGGCGGCCGTCAACATGATCGGCGGCAGGCCGCAACAGGTGAATGTCATCCTGCAACCCCAGGCGCTGGAACAGTACGGCCTCACAATGAAAGCGATCGGCGCGGCCATTGCGAAGCAAAACAGCGCCGCCCCCGCAGGCATAGTCAACCAGGGCAGCCAGGCCAATCCCGTGCAGGTGAGCGGCCAGGTACAGAGTCTCGCGCAACTGGCCGGCATGCCGATCACCGCGCGCGGGCGGACCATCACACTGTCCGACATCGGCACGGTCACGCGCGGCTACCCGCCCGTCACGACGCTCAGCCGCTTAAACGGCAACACGGCGATCGGTTTTGTCATCAGCGTCCAGTCCAATGCGAACACCCTGCAGACGGCTCAGAGCGTCCGGACGGCGATCGCCAGCCTGCAGTCCGACCTGCCCAAAGGCGTCCACCTGCTCATCACGGGCGACATCACGACGTACACGCGCCAGGCGATGACAGCCACGCAGGCCGACCTGTTTCTCGCCATCCTCGCGGCCGGCGTCATGATTCTCGTCTGGCTACACCGGTTGCGCATGACGCTCGTCGTGTTGCTCACCATTCCTTCGACGCTGTGCGCCACCTTTCTCGCGATGTACGCGGCCGGTTTCTCGATCGACATGATCAGCCTGATGGCCCTGAGCCTGCTGATCGGAATCCTGGTCGACGACGCCATCGTCGTGCTGGAAAATATCGACCGCCGACGGGCGGGCGGACTCGCGCCGCAAGACGCCGCCTTCGCCGGCAGAATGGAAATCGCGGGCGCGGCCGTCGCCATTACGCTCACAGACGTCGTGGTGTACGCGCCTGTCGCGTTCATGCAGGGAAATATCGGCCAACTGTTCCGCGAGTTCGGCCTGACCATCGTCTTTGCGTCGCTCTTCTCGCTGTTCGTCTCCTTTACGCTCACACCGCTGTTGGCCGCCCATTTCGTCTGGCGCGGCAGGCGTCCGGACCACCGCTCGCGATTCGCCGTCTGGTGGGATGACCGGTTCGACCGCCTGCGCAATGCGTACGAGCGCGTTCTGCGCTTTTCCCTGCGGCGCGCTCCGCTCGTATTTACCGCGATCGCCGTCATACTCGCGTTTGACCTCACGGCGCTGCACCAGGGATGGGTGCCGACCACGTACACGCCGAAGCAGAATTCGTCAGTGCTGTTTGTAAACGCGCAACTCCCGACGGGCACAAGCATCGCGACGACCAATCTGACGGTCAACCAGTTCTCCGCACGCCTCCAGCACCTGCCGGGCGTCAGAGCCGTCTTCTCGACCACCGGCTTTGGCAACGGCTCCCTGACCGCGCAGAATATCGGCCGTCTGACCGTCGACCTGACACCTGGCACGAACGTGTTCTCCATCGAGCCTCAGGTGCAGGCGATCGCCCTGCAGATTCCTGGGCTGAAGATCCAGACCAACCTGCCCAACGCGCTGGTAAACGGCGGCGGCGCCGGCGGCGGTTCGCTCTCCGTCGTCCTGCGCGGGCCGTCCATGAGCATGCTGCAGACCCTGTCGACACAGATCATGGGCAGGCTCGCGCAGGTGCACGGCCTGCAGAATCTGGCCAGCACCGCGCAGAGCACACAGCCGACCCTGTCGCTGCAGGTCAACCCGCAGGCAGTCAGCGCCTACGGCCTGACGGGTCACGCGGTGGGCCAGGCGATTCGCGGCGCGCTGCAGGGCATGACCGTGTCACAATACCGTCCGAATCCAAACGCCGTATCCGAACCGATCGTGCTGCAACTCGCAACCGGCGCGGCGCCCGGCACGCCCGGAGCGCCTGCCGCCATCGGCGGCAACGGCCTGTCCACCGGACGGCTGTTGTCGCTTCCCGTGGCGATGTCCGGCGGCGTTCCCGTCACGCTCTCCCAGGTGGCCGGAATGACGCTGACAGGTTCCCCCGCGAAGGAACAGGAGTACAACCGCGAACTGTCCGTCCAGATCACGGCGAATACCGGTGGTCTGCCCCTTGGCACCATCGCGCGGGAAGCCAAGGCGCAGATCGGCAAACTCGCCATGCCCGCCGGGTACTCCTTTCAGTTCAATGGCGCGATCAAGCAGAAAGCCCGCGCCTTCGGACCCCTGTCCGGGGCGCTGAAGCTCTCGATCCTGCTCATCTACATGCTGCTTGCGGCATTGTACGAGAGTTTCCTTGATCCGCTCGCCGTGATCGCGACACTGCCCCTGGCGATGACAGGATCGCTGCTGGGACTGCTTGCCACTGGCGTCCCGTTCAGCCTTTACGCATTTATCGCCATGATCATGCTGACCGGCCTCGTGGCCAAAAACGCAATCCTGCTCATCGATTACGCCAAACGCGCCGTCCGCGACCGTGGCCTGCCCATGGCAGAAGCGCTTGTGGAGGCGGGCCGCACGCGGCTGCGCCCCATCCTCATGACGACCGGCACCATAACGCTCGCGATGTTCCCCCTGACGCTGCCGCTCGGCGCGGGCGCATCACAGCGCATGCCGATGGCCATCGTGCTGATCGGCGGCATGCTCATGGGGACCGTGCTCACGCTCGTCATCCTGCCCGTCGTTTACGGGAGTCTGTACCAGGTAAAGGCGTGGTCCATCCGTCGGCTCAGCGCGTTTTTCCCCGTCGGTGCGGCGCGCAAAGCGTGAAGCACCAAGGGGAACAATGATAAAGTCCGCACAGCAGGTGCCCCAAGGAGCGCGACACGGCTCGGCGATCGCCGCGGCGGCCTGAAATCAGCTTGGGCCTCCATCGCAACTCCTGCATGGCCAAGAAAAAACAGGCGGACAGGACAGAGGGTGGGAAGGCCTCTGTCCTGTCCGCCTGTACCGTATTTAGCTGCTGCGCGCCAGCGCCATGGACATCTACTTCATGGACATCTACTTCTTGGTGACGAGACGGACCATTTCCTTGTCGAGCACGGCCACCGTCGGCTTGTGCTTCTTGTTGGCCGTCTTCAGCTTGTAATTCACGAGATCGCGCACCAGTACCGCTTCCGTGATGTGCTTTGCGGCAGCCATCTTCACCAGCGATTCTCCTTTGCGGCGCTGTTTGAGCACCAGCGACGGCTTCGTGTGCAGCAAAGCGGCGACCTCTTTGAGCAGCTTTCCGGACAACGTGCGCTTGTGCTTTACCGCGAGGTCCTTATTGACGATCGCTGCGGCAAGCGATGCATTTGCCTGTTTCTCCAACACGGTCGCCTTCGCCGCTGTGAGATGATGCGCCTTGACCTCGACTGTCGCCTCATCGCGCACCAGTGCACTGATTTCACCGATCAATCTGGCGCGGACGATCTTATGCGCCGCCGCCATCTGAAGAAGCGTCTGATGGTGTTTCAAATCGAGCGCAACCGTCTTTGCGGAAACGTGCAAAAAAGTGGCAAACTGCGGGCTGTGAACCGCCTTGAGCACAGCAGGCGGCGTGGCGGGCGGCTTGTGTACGGCTGGCTTGGTCGCCGCCATCGCCCCCGCCGAACCGAGCGGCACCGCCAACAAGACGGCCAACGCCGCGCCCGCGCTCATTCGCTTGATCGGGTGAATTGCACTCTTCACTTTTTTCGCTCCTTCCGTACAATGGCTCACAATCGCGCGGTAGACTCCTCTCGGGGTAAGTCTGCCGGACACTGTACGATTTGACTGTAGAGAGCGTTGGTTAAAATTCGCTTGAAAAATACTCTTCTTAGAGCCTGTTCAAAAAGTGGGCAGGGTTGACCCACGCAGTGCAATGGGACATGGGATCACCCAAATTTCGACAGGCATACTGTAGTGCCTATCGTGTTTGACAGAAGCCTCAAACACGATAGGCGGGATCATGGCGCCCGCTGTGCGGACTTGATCCCATGTCCCCTTGGAAGCAGCCAGAAATGCTGACCGAGCGTACGTTTTCGGGTACATGAGGGAGCATTTCTGGCGATGATTCCGCCAGCGCCGGGGAGTTCTGTCCCCTTTGTCAAGCGGGCTATCTTTTGGTACTTGTCTTTGTTCCGGGCCTACTCAGTCCTTGGGATTCCACATACTGCTTCACCGTCTCCAAGCCGGCATGCCCGACACTACCCACAGAATAGGCCCGATGCCAGAAGAACGGCTTCCAGTAGAATCGTCGCAGACGGTCTGCGTACTTCGCGCGCATGCACAGCGATCATAAGATGGCCCAAAGCAGTCGCCCCAAAG
>JAKACR010000227.1:0-4084 GCA_021821225.1 Bacillota bacterium
GGCGTCCGGGGCTCCCAACTGGTGGCGGTCGACATTGCGGAAGCGCTCGCGAGCGAGCGCAGGCTGGATCTGTCGATCTATGAACTGGCCGGCATTCTGTCATTGTGAACCATTTTGAACAGTCTCTATAAGGAGGCCGTCATGAGTACACGGAAGCTCAACCAACAGGATCTGGATTCCTGGGTCAACGGACTCATCGCAAAGCGGCGCGTCGTCGGAGTGCAGACCAAGGAGGGGCGGTTCATTTTCGGACTGTTATCGAAAGCCGAGAATCTGCGATTGGATTGTGATGTTATCCTTCTTCCGCTATATGACGCGTCGCCGCCAGACCGCCATCGTCGCTTGCGGTGTTCAGACGGCGTCCGCGCTGAACTTGCGAATCGCTCCAGGCCGCTCCCCCATGAAGGCGCAATCCAGAAAGATGGCTTTGCGTTTTTGGGCGATGGCGTGGAGAACCTTGGCCCCCGATGTGCCCAGGTCCAGAAACAGGATGTTCGCAAACTCCTTGCGGTGCGAGCGTTCGGTGAGTTCGGCAAGGAGGCGGTTTCCAATTCCCTCGTCACTCATGAGTGGATTGCCGAGATCAATGACGACTGTGTGACCGAACGGTGACTTTACAGTCTCACAGGAGATCTCTGACGGCTCAAACACGGCGCGCACATTCCCATACTCTTTATTCCGAATGGATCCAGTATGCTATAAGAGCGTGTTCAAAAAGTGGGCAGGGTTGACCCACGCAGTGCAAGGGGACATGGGATCACCCAAATTTCGGCAGCCTCACGTTGGTGCCTATCGTGTTTGATTGAAGCCTCAAACACGATAGGCGGGATCATGGCGCCTGCTGTGCGGACTTGATCCCATGTCCCCTTGGAAGCAGCCAGAAATGCGGACCGAGCGTACGTTTTCGGGTACGTGAGGGAGCATTTCTGGCGCTGACGCGGCAATGCGCCGGGGAGTTCTGCCCCCTTTTTGAACAACCTCTATAACGTAGCTGACAGCAAGACATTGCAGGAGGCGTGCATGATGCGAATCATTCTGCGCGACGGCAGGGTGGCCGAATTTCGTGAAATGCGCAGCAGTCAAAGGGACCGGGCCGTCATCAGGGAGCTGTTTGCCCATGTGTCGGCCGAAAGCCTTTACTACCGTTTTTTTCAGGTAGTGGGAGAGTTGAGCGATGCGTTTATAGACAGGCAGTTAAAAGTCAACGACGATAATAACCAAACGCTGTTATGTATGGCGGGCGAGCACGCCGTGGATATGGGCTCGTACAGCCGAGTGGATGAAGAACGCGCGGAAGTGGCGTTTTTGGTGGACGATTGCATGCAGGGCAAGGGCATCGGCACGATGCTGCTGGAACACTTGGCGGAGACTGCCTGGCGCCATGGCTTCAAACGGTTTGACGCGCACGTTTTGACGGGCAACTATCGGATGATTGAGGTGTTCAAATCCAGCGGGTATGAGTTGCAGAGCACGCTGCGGTCAGACGAAATTCATCTGACGCTGCCACTGGCGCAGACAGAGCGGAGCCGCGCATTTCACGACATACGTGAAAAGCTGGCAACGGCGGCGTCGCTGGCTCCCTTTTTCCGTCCTCAAAGCGTGGCGGTGATCAGCGCGATACACGATCCGACCCACCTGGGCCATGCGATATTCCGTCACATCCTGGATGGCGGATTCTGCGGCACGGTCCACTGCGTCAATGAAAACGGCCAAGCATTGGACGGGGCGCCGGCGTACAGCGGTGTGTCTGACATTGCGGGACCGATCGATCTGGCAGTCGTGGCTGTTTCCGCGAATGATGCGCTGCGTGTGGCGGATGATTGTATACGTGCGGGCGTGCGCGCGGTCGTGGTCACGTCAGGCGGATTTTCAGAACGCGATTGGGAAGGGGTCCAATCCGAACAAGCCATCACGCTGCGTCTGCGCGCAGCGGGGAGCCGCTTGATCGGGCCCAACTGCATGGGGCTGGTCAACACGGCCCCGGACGTGCGGTTGAACGCCAGCCCTGCCACTCACTTGCCGTGCAGAGGCAATGTCGCGATCGCCAGTCAATCCGGCGCCCTCGGCATCACCATGCTCGAACATGCAAGCCGGATCGGACTGGGCGTGTCCAGTTTTGCCAGCATGGGCAATAAGGCGGATGTGTCAGGCAACGATCTGCTGCAATACTGGGAGGACGATCCCGATACGGGCATGATCCTTCTTTACCTGGAATCATTCGGGAATCCCCGGAAATTCTCGCGCATTGCGCGCCGGATCACGCAGAAAAAACCGATTGTTGCGGTGAAGAGCGCCCGAACGTTGACCGGGGCGACCGTCTCGGAGGCTCGACTGACAGCGCTCCCGACCAGCGATGCGATGGTTGACGGGTTGTTCCGCCGCACGGGCATCATTCGCGTGGATACGTTGCAGGTACTGTTTGACGTCGCCGCTCTTCTGTCCCTCGAATCGCTGTCCTTGGGCAGGCGGATCGCCATTCTGACCAACACGGCGGGCGGCGCCGTCATGACGGTCGACGCGCTGTTGCAGGAGGGCCTGCTGCTTGTGCGCTCGCCGATGGATCTGGGCTTTGAAGCCCTGGCGGACGACTATCGCCAGGCTCTTCCCGAACTGTTGCGCGACCCGAGCGTCGATGCGGTCATGGTGATCTTCATCTCGAGCGGGATCTCGGCGGGAGAAGAGGTTTCGCATGCGATTGCGGAGACTCTGCGACAAGTGGACGCGCAGCCGCCGGGGACTGAGTCGGAAGCAGGCAAGGGCGTGGACATGCCGACGCAGGAACCCCATCCCATAAAGCCGGTGATCGCCAATTTCATGAGCACGGGGAATGAGTCGGTGTGGTTCATCGAAGCGGGTCGGCGGCGGGTTCCCGTGTACCCATTTCCGGAACGGGCGGTGCGCGCCTTGGCGAAGGTGATGGACTACGCAGAGTATTGCTGCGCCCCTCGTGGACATATTCCTGATCTGGAGCGTGTCGACTGTGACATGGCGCGAGCCTTGGCGAGGCAGGCCATGCCGTCGGTGACCGGGTGGCTGCCACACGATGTGGCTGCGGCTATACTGGGGGCACTTGGGATACGGATAGATTCGCGGCGGTCTCCTGTCGATGAGAAGTCGATCTTGCGAATTTGCGCCGCGATAGAGTGGGATCCGTTGTTTGGCATGGTGATAGGCTTACGAAGGGAACGGGATCGGAACCCGGAGGAGACTGCGGCATCCTGTCGAATTTCCGACTCCGACGTGATTTGCACCACTCCGTTGACCGATCGCGACTGCAAGGATATGGTGGGCGGGGTTTTGCGTGAAGATCCGGTCTTGTCGGCGTCGTCCGCCGCGGGAGATCTGGAGGAACTGTTGCAACGGCTGTCGCGACTGGTGGAAGAGGTCTACGAGATCAGCGGCGTGGTCCTGTCCAATATTGAAGTCAGTGAATCCGGGTATTGGATCAAGAATCACGCGATGGCGGCGGGAACGCGCCAGTAGGGGACAACCAACTTTCGCCCAAACTTCCGCACTCCAAATTTTATCAAATTTTTGCTAGTTGACAGACAGGATTACAGGTAGTAGCATAGCATTTATCGATCAGACAATTCAAACGTTTGAACTACTTTGGAGATTGTGGCGTTTCCCCATCGACGTTCTTCGGAGCGGGTTGAATGGAAGCGCTTGCACCAGTTCTGCAAGGGGGAATGAATTGTGCTGCATCAATCGCGCAGGATCGCTTTGTCCGCGCTGGCCACTGCAGTCCTGACCACCGCATCCATGGGGCTCTCCCCGGCATTCGCGCAAGGGGCCCCTTCAGCGCCGCCGCTCGTGGTCGTGCCGGGCCCCGCGGGCACCTTCCAGGAGAACTTCAACCCATTCGGGAAGGCTCTCGTCGGCACCATGGGACTCGTCTATCAACCGCTGTTCTACTTCCATACGCACTCCTCCAAGGTGACGCCGATTCTTGGCACATCTTTCGCATGGTCCAATCACAACACCACCCTGACGGTCCACCTGCGCCACGGCGTACACTGGTCGGACGGCCAATTGTTTACGGCAAACGATGTCGTTTTCTCGTTCATCATCCGCAAGCGCTTCC
>JAKACR010000227.1:4094-4901 GCA_021821225.1 Bacillota bacterium
GCGGCGTCTGGGACTATCTCTCTGGTGTGAAGGCGGTCGGCCAGTACACGGTGCAGTTTCAGTTCAAACAGGTCGACGTTCCGTTCCAGTGGTATGTCTTGCGAACGCCGATCATTCCTGCGCACGTATGGGCCAAGGTGACCAATCCAGCCACGACGCTGAACCTCCACCCCATCGGCACCGGGCCCTACCTGGTCAACTCGTTCAATCCCGAAGAATACACACTTGTCGCCAATCCGCACTATTGGGGGGGCAAGCTGGCGGTCCACGAGATTCAGTTCCCCGCCTACACAAGCAACACGAGCATCGCCGGCGGGCTGGCGCAAGGCAAGATCGACTGGGCTGAAATTTTCATCCCCAATATTCGGCGGGTGTACGTCAACGCCAATCCGAAGAACAACCACTATTATTTCGCAGGCGGATCAACCCTCATGCTCTACACCAACTTCAAAGACCCCCTGCTGGCCATGCTGCCCGTGCGTGAGGCCATGAGCCTGGCGATCGACCGGCAAAAGGTCAACGCGGCGGATTACAACTATGCACCGATCGCCAACGCGTTTGACATGCTCAGCCGCACCACCAAGGGCTGGCTGTCGCCTGCATTGGCAAAGCAGTACCAGGGAGCGCTCCAGTACAATCCGGCTAAGGCCGTGGCCATCCTCAAGAAGGCTGGATTCAAGAAAAACGCGCAGGGCATCTTCGTTTCGCCTGGTGGGAAACCGCTCTCATTCATCCTGCAGGTGGTCTCAACCTACTCGGAGTGGGTGGCGATGGCCGGAATCATCTCATCCGAATTGCGTAGCGTGG
>JAKACR010000228.1 GCA_021821225.1 Bacillota bacterium
CAGCCACAAGGTGTATTTGTATCTGATTTCTGGTGGCCGTCGGCGCCTCAGGATTACCCAGCGCCGCCAGGGAATGTCCTGGTGGATATTTTACCAGAGAGAATGCCGTACCATTCCAAGTTGTTTCAAAACCCACCTGTTTCAAGGTTTTTTGCACATAGCTTATTGGTATCCAAGTTGTCTCCACACCACTCCACGGATCTTTTGCAACAACATGTTGGAGGTGTAGAGACGCATGGCCTGTCACCGAAATTGTCGTTGGTGCATACCTGCCAGTCGGTGCTGTTGCAGCATTTGCGACGACAGGAAACTGACCCAGGACGATCACAGATCCGACAGCAACCGCCCCCACTAATCCAGCTATTTGTTTCATAACGGCAGTCCTTCCGATGTATTTTATCAACATGCACAAGTTATCTTTATCCGTCTTCGTCAATGCAGACGAATGAATGAAGCTAAAAGTTACACAATCCGATATAGAAATATTAGTAAGAGGAATTCCATTCCTCTTACTCCACCGAAACGTGGCATCGTTGGATCCATATCCGGGTGCGCAATTCTGTCACTCCCACTTCACCTCACGCATGCCTTCCTCATCGCGTCCTGCAGACCCCGTCGATTCCCGCACGACCAACTCCGTATCGACCGAGAGGACAGGCGGTTTAGTCCCCTCGCTCTCAATCATCCGGATCAGCGATTCTCCCGCCCTCTCGCCGATCCGGTGCATGTTCTGCCGCACCGTTGTCAGGCGCGGGCGGAAGCGCGACGCGCTCTGGATATCGTCAAAGCCCACTATGGACAGGTCCTCCGGTATCCGCAAGCCCTTTTCGAACGCCGCGTCCATCGCGCCAAACGCCATCAGGTCGCTCTGCGCGAACACCCCCGTCGGGCGTCTGTCGGCTTCCAGGCGCGTCAGCAGCGCCATCATCGCCGAATACCCGCTTTCTTGGGAAAAATCTCCATATTCGACGTACTCTTCCGACCACTCCACGCCAGCCTCGGTCATCGCCTCCCGCGCTCCGGCCAGGCGGTCCTCACCGGGCCTGGACCCATGGCGATCGCCGATGACGGCGATCCGGCGGTGCCCCAGCGCGAGCAGATGCCGAACAGCCTGCTTCGCCCCCTCCCGATTGTTCGACTCAATAAATCCCGAACGCGGCCCCGTTATATCAATGTCGATGAACATGCATGGCAGATCCGCCTGCGCCAGATTATGCAGTTCCTTGTCATGCCGGTGCACGCCCATCAGCAGCACACCGTCCACCTGACGCTGGCGCGCGCGCGAAAGATAGTCGTTTTTTGCTTCCCCGGGCGAAAATACGAGATTGCTAAAAAACAGCAGATCGTATCCATGCTTGCCGACGGTATTCTTGCATCCATTGAGCACCACTTCGAAAAACGGATGCTCTAGCCCCGAATTTACCGCGTCCTGAAAAAACACTCCGATCAACCAGGATCGGCTCATGGCCAATCCGCGCGCCATCGCCGAAGGCCGATATCCCACCTCCTTGGTGATGCGCAGGATTTTTGCCCGTGTTTTGGCCCCCACATCCGGATAGCCGTTCAGGACTTTAGACACCGTTGTGATCGACACGCCGGCCAGCCGCGCCACGTCGTGTATCGTCGGCATATTTCGAACCTCCGCACCTTCCGCTGTCCACAGCATATCACATCTACGACCCGGCCGAACCCCTCGTCAACCAGTTTTTACCATGCAATTTCCAGGATAATTCATCCCATGTCCCTAGCTCTTGCCCGCAATGGGAGTGAAGCGCACAACGGTCAGTGAATACGGTCCGACCGTCAATGTAGGCCGCGATCCGCGAAGGACCACGCGGCGCTCGCCGATCGTACGACTGCCCACGCCGTATGTGTACACGACGGCCGATTCCGCGTTCCGATAGCCTGCAAATTGAAGATGCGCCGTTACACTGTGTCCTGCATGCTCATTCACAAACAAAACGGAGAGTGCGCCGCCTGATTGTCGCACCGCGTGCACCGCAAACAGCGAATCATTCGATGCGGCCGCGACCATCCGGTCCCCCGGCTCCGCCAGACGGTGCAGCATCAGCAGACCGTAAAACGGTGGAAACGGTGTATTCAGCGGAGGTTCACTGACGCCGGCTTTCGATTCGCCAGAAGACAGGACGCCGTAGTCGCCGTACGACGCATTCCCGTACAGCGACGAGCTGTTATTGTTGCCCGTCTCGATGCTGTTGTGCAAATCCCACCAGTCCACGTTGGCCGCGCCGTTTTGCAGCCATGTCATGTAGTCGTTGGCCAGAAACAGCGCATTGACCAGGCTGACCGACTGTTTGCCCGGATTGGATGAGACCGAGTTGGTCTCATCGACGAACACCTGAATATTTTTCGCCTCTTTCCCCGCGTACTCGGCAAGATAGCGATGCAGCCGCGCCATGTAGCCCGGAATGGAGGATGGGGTCGACAGCAGGCCGGCGTCGCTCTCCTGTCCGGGATTTTGCGGATACCAGTGCAGCACGACGAAGTTGATGTTTTTGGCCACGATGGGCAGGAGCGTACGGTCCCAGTAGGGCGCGATTCCGCTCGGCCAGAAACCTGGGACGGTCAGGACGACGCCGATCTGGATATGCGGATCGACGGCGCGCATGGCCTTGATGTACTGGAGCGCATTCACGCCATAACCGTGCGGACCCTTGTGCGTATGCAGGTTCTGCTCCCAGGACACATGCTGGTACTCGCCGTCTCCATAGACCTCGTTGCCGATCTCCCAGTACCGGATCCCGTACTTCTTGGTCACGTTCGCGTACTTCACCCACGCCGCCGCTTCCTGCGGCGTCCCCGTCCCGTAGTTGACCGTGAGCAGCGGCTGCGCCCCAACCTGTTTGGCCAGTTGGACAAATTGGTTGAAGGAAGGCTTCGCCGTACTCCAGTTAAACGTATCCGAGAACGAGCCGCCCGGCCAACGCAGCACCTTCATGCCCAAAGTCCGCAGTTTCTCGGGAATCCCCGCGTTTAACAGGTTCGCATCCCAGACGGCCGTATTGATGCCAAACGCCGTCGGCGGGATCACACCGAGCGAATGATCCGGGTACACGGTGACGGCAACCGACAGCGGTCGCAGCGCATGTGCGCTCTGAGGCGCACGGCTTGCAGTGGCCGCCGCAGCCGGCGCCGCGCCGCAGGCAGCGCCGACCGCACACATGCCGGCAGCGGTAACGGCGGATGCGATCCACAAACCGATTTTGCGCAATGAAATCACGATCGAGTTCCCCCTTACCATTCTGGCCAACTGCTGAAGACTCCTGAGAGGCATGCGATAAAGTCCCCTGGCGACTCACCCTTTATCGTCAGTCGATTACTCCAGCGTACGCATCCTGCAACAAGGCCGCCAGGATCACCACGGGCGCATTGTAGTCGATGGCGTTTTCATTGGAGGCGTACGCTGCATGGCTATCTATATAACTGAGCGGCCCCGGCCGCTTTGGCGTCACGTTGTCCTGCTGGAATGCCTGCTGATTCGGCCCCCCGACAACAAGGCCGGGAACGAGAATTCCCGCGGCCACGGCATACCGGTTGTGCGGATAGCGCGCCGACCGTTCCCCCATGCCGGTAATATAAGACTGCGCCAGGTGATTGGCGCCGATTACCCAGTCAAGCTGGCGCTGCGCGGCTTGAAGATAACGTTGGTCGCCGTCCAGCCGGTACGCAGCCAGCAGATTGATACCGTACGCCGCAACAGATTTTGCTGATCCCCAAACGTACTGTTCAGGCAGGAGAGCACAGAAGTAGGGGTCCTGTTCCAGGCGCCGCACAAGCTGTTCGGCTCCCTGCAACAATAGCTTGCGCGCCCCCTGCTGAATTCCCCACGCCAGATCCGGCGCGCCCGCGAGAACGAGCGCCGCCATCAGGGATACGTCATTCCAGTTGGGTGTCTGGTTGCCCGGACTTGCCGTGACAACCTCGTCGTAATGCACCTCCACATAAAGGCGAAATTGCGCTTCGCCCGTGGTCAAAAACAATTCAACAGCGGCCCATAACCGCTCATCCTGATCGCTTTGCGAACGATACTCCCCTGTCCCGTCATTCGGAGGATCAAGAAACGGTTCCGCGCCGAGCAGATAATCCCACGCCAGCAACGCAGCGCGCAGGCAATGACCGGCAACCTCCCTGTCGTATGGACGATATACGCGCGCGGCGCGCGCCATGGCTGCAGCAAAAATGGCCGTGTCCGGCGTGGCGGGATCGTACAGCAACTGAGTTTCCCGGTCATCTTCCGGCAGGACCATACCGCAGAAGGCAGGCGTGTTCACCTTGTGATAAACGGCGCCGTCCGCCCGCTGCATCTTTCGCAACCATCGCAGCTCGTAGGCCACCTCCGTCAAGATGTCCGGCACCCTGTCCATATGATCGGGCAAATCCAGATTGATTCCCTCCATCACCCGCGGCGCCCACTCCGCCATCAGCAGCAACTGACCCGCCGCAACGGCGGCCGTCTGTGTGTATCGGCCATAGTCCCCGGCATCGTGCCAGCCGCCCGCCAGTTCGAGCATGACCGACGGATCGGCCCGCAATTGAACAGGGGCAGTGTGGCACGCACCGTGACGTATTCCAGTCCGCACATCATTAAGTGCCAACCCGCAACGCTGCAGGGTGTAGGATCGCATGGCGCGTTCAAGGATTTCACGGCACGTATTGCTGTCCACGCGGAATTTCACGCTTTTTCTGCCGTCGGGAACCTGGATGTAATACTCGCCGGGGCGGCGTACGGCACTGAAAGATAGGCGGGATACCTCTCCCGCAAGAAAAGAATCCGGAACCGCTGTTTGTGCTCCCGCCTTGTACACGACTGCGTCCGTCCGCGCGTCAAGTACCGTGAATTCGTTCACTTCTCCCACGGCAAAAGC
>JAKACR010000229.1 GCA_021821225.1 Bacillota bacterium
GGGCGACCGTAAACAGTGTGCCGTATACACGACCCGCCTGTGTCAGGACAGAGACGGGCTGATTGAGAAAATGGCTGCCCAGGTATGTGGCGATCGTGCGCATGTGCGGTTGCTCTCCGGGCAAAGCGTCCGGACGCCCGGAGAGCGCGAGCAGATGGGATCGCTTGCGCGTGCGGGTCGACCCGCGCATCAAGGGGCGCGCGTGAAATGGAGCGGTGGGATGCGCCGCCGTATATCCGCCCGCGTCAGATGTGAGGGGCTGCCGGAGGCCGAATGCGCCCGCGCCGTATTCCGTCACGACTTTCTTGCGTTGTCTGAGCGGGTCCAGTTCATGGACAAATACGGTTGGACCGGCGAAAATGGTCGTCATGGAAGGATCACTCCCATCATGGAATATATCATAAAAAACCCCAATATCAACCCGATGAATGGGATCCCCCCATCTTTGGCAGGCGATGCGGGTCGAGTGGGCGTTTGACTGACGCCTCAAACGCCCGCTCCAAACGAGCCTGCCCGCCCCTCAAAGACTGGATCTCATGTCCCCAGGCTCCTGCTCGGACACCGCTATCGCTAAACTCGCGACGGGCATAGGGATATTGGCGACCCGGCAAACTTCACCCATGGCGCTAAATTCCCCGGACGCAGGACATGGCAACGGTCCGGCAAACCTTGCCCATGGGGCAATTTTTCTTATCGGTTCACGTGCTTTCTCCTGTGCAGGATATGTGCGTGAAGAGGAATTGGGCACAGGATTTTTGGGCATGAGAGGGCGTATTCCCGGCGAACGATGACGCAGTAAAGCGCAGGGGAGTTCTGCCCCCTTTTTGAACAAGCTCTAAAAGACAATAACGAGATCAAAGCAGGATTTTTGCTCTGTCCGGCGAATATGTCACAAGTTGTGTGCAATCGATTGCACTAAAAGAAGTGTGCGCAGCGGGATATGGGACATCCGAATACCTGCAGGCGGATTTCCGTGCATGATGGCGGCATGATTTTGCCTGCGTAGGGGACTTTACCACAGTCCCGGCAGCGGCCTGGTCCAGCATGCGAAGTCTGGTCTCATGGGCGACGGGAAGAGAAGAGGGGTTGACGAGCAGATGCAGAAAGCCTATGTGACGAACGCGGTGATTGGAGACGGCCGGATGCTGGCGACATTGTCCCGGACAGGCGAACTGGAACGGGTGTACTGGCCGACCATCGATGGAGAACAGTACGTACGCCGTCTGTGGCTTGGCTGGCGGGAGGATGTGAATGGCCAACTCCAATGGTTGCATGAGGACAGGCGATGCGTCCAGCGCTATGAGGAAGATTCGAATGTGCTGCTGACTGCGTGGCCGGATGCTGATGGCTGGGACGTTTCGCAGTCTGATTTTGTGCCTCCGGACATGTCGCTGGTGGTCCGAAGACTGCAGTTTGCTAACCGGGAGACGCAGTCCAGGCGGTTGATCGTATATGTCCGAGCGGACTTGCAACTGGCGGGTCACGCAGAGGGCAATGCGGTGCGGGTGGAACTCTCGGAGCAGGCGCTCGTGCACTACAGACGGGGCGCGGCGACCGCGACCGCTTCCGATGCGCGGCTGTTCGGCTATCAGGCGGGTGACGTGAAGGCCGCGCTGGCGCATGGGCAATTGCTCGGGGTGAGGGAGAGCCTGGGGCAGGACGGAGCGCTCGCTTACGATCTCGGAATCGTGGGATCGGGTGAAAGCCAGTCGGTTCATTTTTTCGTCGCATTTGGCGCCACGCGTTCTGAAGCACTTGCGACGTTGCGCACGGCGCTCCAAACAGGGGCTGGCACTCTGCTGGCGCGAACGCGCGCATTCTGGCAGGCTCACTTGGCGCAGGCGCGGCCTGTGCGCACGGGTGAGGAAAAGCTTGATGCGCTGTACAGACGTTCATTGCTTGTGTTCGGCATGATGGCCGACCGCACTTACGGCGGCTTGATCGCGGCGCCCGAGTTCGATCCGGAGTGGGCGTTGTGCGGCGGGTATGGTTACTGCTGGGGGCGTGACGCGGCGTACATTGCGACGGCGATCGGCCAGGCCGGGTTCACCCGGATGAGCGAACGCTTCTACGACTGGGCGCTGCGGGCGCAGGACGACGATGGCGGGTTTGCCCAACGCCATTTTATGGATGGCAGCCTGGCTCCGGCATGGGGGTTGCAGATCGACGAAACGGCGAGCGTGGTCTGGGGAATGTGGCAGCATTACCGCCTGACGGAGAATCGCGCATTTCTTGCGCGGGTGTGGGGGGCGATGCAGCGCGGAGCAGATTTTCTCGACCGGTTTGTGGACCGCGCGGATGGCTTGCCGCGCGAGTCGCGCGATCTATGGGAAGAACGCTTTGCGCGGCACACGTACTCGGCGGCGGCGGTCTGCGCGGCTTTGGAAGCGTGCGCGGATGCGGCGGAATTGATGGGGGCGGCGGAACGCGCGCGGATACAGTGGAGGGCGACGGCCGTGCGCGTGCGCGAGGCGATCTCTTTGTTGTGGGACGATGGGCGCGGCTGTTTTGACAGGGCTGCACGGCTGCATTTCGCGCTGCCGGAGAATATGGCCGGAGAGAGCGTTGTCGAGGTGGACGATTACGGTTACGAACGCGCGGTCCAGTTGCGCGACAAGACCGTGGATGCGAGTCTGCTTGGCATCTCGTATCCGTTTGCCGTCTTTCCGGAATCCGACTTACGCCTTGTGCGAACGGCGGAAATGATCCGTGAACGCTTGTGGATCAGGGACGGTGTGGGCGGAGTGATGCGTTACGAAGGGGATCGGTATGTAGATGGGAATCCGTGGGTATTGACAACCCTGTGGCTCGGGCTGGAGGCGTTGCGCAGAGGGGATGTGGACACCGCCCGCAGCGTCATGCGCTGGGCGGCGGACCGTCAGACAGACACCGGGTTGTTGCCCGAGCAGGTGGATCCGCAGACGGGCGAACCGCGTTGGGTGGTTCCATTGACGTGGTCGCACGCGATGTTTGTGCTGCTCGCCATCGCAACGGTGGACAAAGGGACATGGGGTAAACCCCATGTCCCTGAGGAGCCACGAGATAAATCTGATTTTGACAGGCGAGAGGCGCTCGATATCGCGCTTGACTGAAACCGCAATATGTGTGCTCGAAAATCTCGGCAGTCTGATGCCGCAGGTGAGTTTGTTCCAGTAAAAAACAAACAGACTCGTCCATATCAGAGCCTGTTCAAAGCCTGGGCCGAAAAGAGGTCGTTCACTGCTGGTATGCGGAGAGTGGATCCCATGCGCCGCATGTCCTGCGAACCACGAGTTCGTGCGCGACGATGACGTTCTGCGGCGGCGCGACTTTGTCGTTGATGTGTTGCAACAGCAGTTTGGCCGCCGTCTGTCCCAGTTCGTAGATGTGCACATTCATGGTGGTCATCGGCGGATTGGCGAGCCTGGCAAGCGGGATATCGTTAAATCCGACAATCGCGAGATCTTCCGGTATGCGATAGCCAAGTTCCCCGGCCGCGCGCATGGCGCCGAAGGCGAGCACATCGTCGGATGCGACGATGGCGCTCGGGCGCTCCGCCAGCGCGAGCAGGCGCATCATGCCATTGTAACCGACATCTTCAATGAATTCTCCAGATACCACGAGGTTTGGATCAAATGTGATGCCGCATTCCATCAGTGCGTGGGAATATCCCGTGAGTCGGTCGACCGTGACGACGAGTTCCTGCGAACCGCCGATGAATCCGATTCGTTGGTGGCCGAGTTTCAGCAGATGCGTCGTCGTCTCATAGGCCGCCAGCCTATTGTCGTTGTTCACCCAGGACAGGGAGACTTCCTGGGACGGACGACCGATGACGACCGAGGGGATGTGGTTTTCCTCCAGGACAGTGAACAGCGGATCATCCAGGCGCGCGGTCAGCAAAATGACGCCGTCCACCTGTTTGCTGCGCACCATGCGCTCCAGTCGGTCCACGTCGTTGCGTCCGTGCAGGGCGGTGGACAGCACGATATCGTACCCTTCATTCTGCGCGACCTGGGTGATGCCACGCAGGACTTCGGGGAAGAACGGGTTGAGAAAAAACTGTTCGATTGAACTGGGAATCAGCAGTCCAATCGCCTCGGAACTCTGGCGCACCAGACTGCGGGCAATGACGTTCGGATGGTAGTCTAGTTCCTTCATGACGGCGCGCACTCGTTCACGCGTCGCTTTGCTGATGCGCGGATGGTTGGCCACAACGCGAGAGACCGTGGATGGGCTGACGCCGGCTCGCGACGCCACGTCTTTGATATTGCTCGTCATCGTTCATCACCCGCCTGCCTGGAAATAGTAACGAAATCGTTTGCTTGGATGGACCAGCCGCTCTAAGCGACTGTATTCAGGCGTCATTGCGAATGTCTCCCATCTTGACTTCCTCCTCCGCTCGAACGCGGAGGATTCCTTCCTGCCATCAGGAGCCTTGTTGCACCCCTTGGAGCTGATATGGCCGCACTCTGGCGCCGGACAGGTGAGACTCGTATAAGGCACCGGAACTTCCTCCAGCCGTCCACCCGACCAGTCCAGCTTATAGGTCAAGAAGCTCTGAAACATCGACCACCCTTGATCCAAGATGGCCTTATTCAAACCGCTCCATAGGTCTGGACTGGCGAAATTTCATCCAGCCCACCTTGGGCACAAACGCCCTTGGGTAAACGTTTCGGCCCTCTTGATCTGCTTGGCGTCCGGGTAGCGAAGGCCAGCCTCATTCCGATTCCTCTTCTTGAAGGCCGGGAATCGCGCCGGATTGGTGGGATCGAAGGCCGCCGTGATCGACTGTATGAGAAACTTCAGCGTCCATTGCAACGGATGTTCCGGGGCGATCGCCAAAAACCCGTACTCGTCACTATGCCGC
>JAKACR010000230.1 GCA_021821225.1 Bacillota bacterium
CCTTGGAGCGGCGCGACAACTGTTCATAGCGCGCAAACAATTCTTCCGCAAGCAGGACGTGGCCCCTGTCATTCGGGTGAATCGGATTGCGCATTAGGCGGAAGTCGTCCGACTGGCCGCCGCGATAACCGTCGACCAGATCCCATTCACGCCCCGCGTACGATTGATGGATGGGCACGATATGGCATGCATGTTCCCGCGCCGCCCTCCCGATCATCACATTCAGATCATCCAGCGCGACGCGCGCGAGATCCCACTCTGGGAACGGATTGTACACCGTGCACAGAAACCTTTTTGCGCCGGGACGCCCGGACGCGCGCGAAAGAATCTCCCGCATGGCGGGCGCAAACGACTGATGGAGTCGCTCGCGTCCGGCGTCAACGTCATTCAGATACCACGGCATGGCGCGCAACAAATCGTTCCCGCCCACCATCACCGTGATCAGTTCTGCCTCCTGCAGAATGCACGCCGGCACTTTCTGCAGGCTGGACACCAGTTGCGATGCCGTCCAGCCCGGTTTGGCGTGCACATGAGCGGAAGTCCTCTTTAGCCGGTTGAGCTTTTCCACAAGCAGCGACACATAGTTCCGGCTTTCGTCCGACGCATTGTAGCCGTGGGTGATCGAATCGCCCAACGCCAGATAGATCATGATCCGTTGCCCCTCCTGAAGCCGTCCAAGCGGGTCTCTGGTGCGATGCTCACCCGTTCAATGGATGCGGCAAGAGGGGCAACGGTCACTGCGCCAGTCCCGCAGCGGGGCACAACTTCAGCACCGCCTCGCACGCCGTGTCGAGATCCTCTGCGGAAATCCGCGTGAACGACCGCTCGTAAGTCGCCATGGCGTGACGGTAGCGTGGATCGTAGTACTCTTCCAGCAACGCAAAGACCAGCGACGCGAAGTCGCGCCGCGCAAGCCACTCCGCGCTCCGCTTGCGCAAATCGGGCGAGAACCGGCGCTCGATGCGACCGACGGCGTTTGCCATCGCCGCGTGAAATGCATCTTCATCTTCCAGACCGTACTGCCGCAGAGTGCGCTCGACGCGGACAGGCAGGGTGGCCGTGAGTTCAATATTCAATCCGCGTAATTTGGCCGCAAAGAGAAAGTCAGGCATGGTGGCGCGCCCGATCCGCTTGCTCTCCGCCTCCATGAGCATAAACGGGGCGGCGGCCAGTCGGTCCAATTCATCGAGCAGGCCGGAGTCAAACTGGCGCTGGTTGGCCGGTTCCAGCCCGATCCCGCCAAACACCGACCCGCGGTGTCGCGCGAGTTGCTCCAGATCGAGCACGGGGGCTCCGCGCGCGGCCAGTCTGCTCAGCAGCATCGTCTTTCCCACGCCCGTCATGCCGTGCAAGACAACCGCCGGTGGTAAGTCCTCTGCGCGAAAATGGTCGAGCCGCGCTGTCACATATTGGCGATACGCCCGGTAGCCGCCGGTCAGACGCGCGCAGGACCGCCCCGCAAGGTCCACAATGGTCGCGACGGCTTTGCTGCGCATCCCCCCGCGCCAGCAGAAAACGATCGGCAACCGGTCTCCCGCAACCTGTTCGATCCTTGCCACAAGTTCTGGAAATTTCCGCGATGCGATGGCCAACCCAAGATCCGTTGCATCGCGCGGGCTCGTCTTGTACACCGTGCCGATTTGCGCCCGCTCCTCGTCGTCAAAGATGGGGATGTGCACGGCGCCGGGAATCGTCGATTCCTCATACTCCGCTCCCGACCGCACGTCAATCCACACCACATCCCCGCGCCCCCGCGCCTTGCTGTATTCAATTTCCTGCCACATTCCCGTCTCTCCCACCGCTCTTTGCTTCAGATGCGCTTCTCGCCTACAATACCGTCTGCCCCAGCAGGGACGCCGCCAGTTCGACCGCCATGCGCCCCGTCTGGTTCTTCGCGTCGAGAATCGGATTAACCTCGACAAAATCGGCCGAGCGGACGCACCCCGCACCGGCCAGCAATTCCATGGCAAGATGGCTTTCCCGATAGGTGAACCCACCATTTATCGGCGTGCCGACTCCTGGCGCGTACATCGGGTCGAGCGCGTCAAGGTCCACACTCAGGTGAACGCCCTGTGTCCCCTTGCTCGCGATCTCGATCGCCTTTCGCATCACCCGGCTCACGCCCTGCTCATCGATATCCGCCATCGTGAACACGTGCATCCCGCTCTCGCGGATCAGCGCGCGTTCCTCTCTGTCGATCGACCGCGCGCCGACGAGCACGACGTTTTCCGCCGGAAGTTTCGGCTGCAGCCCGCCCAGCCCGGTGAGATCCGGATGCCCGAGCCCGAGCGAAACGGCCAGGGGCATTCCGTGGATATTGCCGCTCGGCGTCGTCTCCGGCGTATTCATGTCGCCGTGCGCGTCAAACCAGATGCACCCGATTCGGCCGGCCGCTTCAGCGACTCCGGCCACACTTCCGATAGCCAGACTGTGGTCGCCGCCCAGGACAATCGGTAACGCGTCCGCCCGCACCACGTCCCGCACCATCACGCGCAGCTCATCGCAAAGTCGCCGCACCTGCGCCAGATATTTCATCCTGCTGTGTCCGCGATCCCTCGTCTCCGGTTGCGGCACGTCGATGTTCCCGAGATCCTCGACATCATAGCCGAGTTCTTCCAGTTTGGCCGCCAATCCGGCGTACCGAATGGCGCTCGGCCCCATATCCACTCCCCGGCGCCCCTGGCCAAGGTCCAACGGAACACCGATGATGCGCAGCGCGCGCTTCTCCTGCAGCGTATTGTCCACCTGTATTCACTCCCTCACCATCAACCCGGCAACCCGCCGCCTACCGGCGACAGTCTCCCTGCATCCTTACGCTTCCCCCGGCAATATGGTAATATGATGGGCACCAAGTCTCACGGCCCCTTCACCACAGAGATTGTCCAGGCGACAGTCCGAACAACGGGGAGCAATGAAAAAATGCCAGACGACGCCACACTTCTCCTTCTGAGCTGGGCACAGGTTTCGCACGCGCTCCTGCTCGATGACAGCGAGCGGTACAAAGAACCACTGGACCAGCTTGAACAGCGCTTGCAACGTGATTTTAACATTTCCGACATCAAACTGACGTCGCGTACACCGAATCACTACACCGTGACCTACCTCGAAGAGGGAACCCGCCGCGTATGCGCATTTGCCGCGGAGGATGTGGACAATTTTGTTTGAATAACCGTTTAAAGAGCCTGTTCAAAAAGTGGGCAGGTAAGACCCGTTTAAAAATGGTGTATGACGGCGGCGTGCAGTACGACCGGTGTAACGCCACTCTCGATCCACGCAGCCACAAACAGCAGTCCGACCACCCACGCCACGGTCGGCGCGATATCGCGGCCCGCCGATCTCCACGCGGCACTGTTCCCTCTGCCCGCGAGTGAACGCATCACGAGCACCCCCAGGCGCATGCCGAACGCAGTTGCCAGCAGGTAAGCGGGGATCTCGAACAGCCCATGCGGCAGAATTCCGAAGGCAGTCACCACAAGCGGACTGAGATGGGTCCGGGAGGCCGCCAGGTCGATCACATAACCGACCAATACCCCATTGCCGATCACGACAAGGACGGGCGCAACGCCAAACAGAAGGCCGCCGAAGATCATCAGCAGGCTCACCTTGACATTATTGACGAACAGATCGAGCGCGACACGCCAGATTTGCGCATGGCGCAAAAGCAACGCCTCATGGCGGAGCTGACCGACGAGCGGCGCGATCAGCGCATGCACGCGGACCCCTTCCAAGGCGCCCGCCAGAACGCCTGACAAAAAGAGCGCGAACGCGATTCCGATGTACCATTTCATCCGCGCCGCCAACGCGTACAGACTCGCTTTCCTGCGCACGCGAATCCCTCCGGTCCATTTTCTCGCCGCATGCTTCCGGCCTGTCAAGCGCACACTACCATTGCTACCCGGCGGCAACCCGGCTGGCCGGATGCTCCAATGGAGGTGCAGTTCGTGAACACGTCACAGTCACCCTACCGCCGCATTCCTCTGTCGCGCTGGCTCGTCGCCATCGCCCTGTCGTGCACGTCCGCTGTGGCGGACGGGATGCCTGTCACAGCGTCGAACATCCCGTCGCTCCCGCACCATGATCTCCCCGCGCAAGCTGCCGTTCCTGGCGCCATCTACAAGGTTGACACGCGCGACAAGGTGCTCGCGCTCACCTTTGATATCTCCTGGGGTGAAAAAGCCCCCGGCCCGATTCTTGACATCCTGAAACAGAAACATTTGACCAAGGCAACCTTCTTTCTTTCCGGCCCCTGGGTCGCACACCATCAGGAGATCGCAAAGCGCATCAAAGCGATGGGCTTCGAGATCGGAAGTCACGGCTATGCGCACAAGAACTACTCTGAACAATCGGACGGCTGGATCCGCGGCCAGGTGGACAAGGCGGAGCGTGCGATCAGGGACACGCTTGATGTGAAAACCACCTTGATCCGCACGCCTAACGGCGATTTTGACAAACGCGCGCTGACCATTCTGCACCGCATGGGATACCGCGTCATTCAGTGGAATACGGATTCGCTGGACTGGATGAATCCCGGCGTGGAAAACATAAGGCAACGTGTGCTCGCGCGCGCCGTGCCCGGCGACATCATCCTGATGCATGCAAGCGATTCGTGCAAGCAGACCCATCTGGCACTGCCGGCGATCATCGACGGACTGCGCGCCAAAGGGTTCCATTTCGCCACCGTTTCCGAACTGATCGCGGGCGCGAGTATCAAGACGGCCATCCAGTGAGACGGGGCCTGTCGGACTCATCCGCATAACCCATGTCCGCCTGGATATAGTAGGCATAGGAAGGGGGAACGGACATCGTGACCAGGCGCGCTATTTTCCAATTGCCCG
>JAKACR010000231.1 GCA_021821225.1 Bacillota bacterium
ACTCCAGAACTCGCAGCGCCTGCGCCGCCTCCTTGAACACTCGGTATTCGAGCAACCGCCACGCCAGGCTCTGTTCCTCGTCTTGCGTCTCATCCAAAAAAGCTTCCGCATCATCGCCTGGCTGCTCGCGCCGCCGCGGAAGAAGGGATTTTGCCTTGATCTCGATGAGAGTCGCCGCCATGACGATGAATTCACTGGCGACATCCATGCTGGAGGCAATCGAATCCTGCAGCAGCGCGAGGTATTGATCGGTGATCCGCGCCAGAGGAATCTGATGGATATCGACCTCCTGCGTGACGATCAGGTGCAGCAGCAAATCGAGCGGGCCTTCAAACGCATCGAGTGAGAGACGGTAGGGCTCCATCGTCAGTACCCCGGAACAAACCAGCTCATGACCGTCTGGATCACCGTCTGCACGATGAACTGGCCAGGCGGGAGAAGCAGGATGAGAAGAAGAAGAAACGGTCCGACGCGTTCGAATTTGAACAGGCGGACGCGCGCGCGAAGCGGCAGCGTGTTGGCAAGAACATTCCAGCCGTCGAGCGGGGGGACCGGCAAAAGATTGAACACGGCCATCGCGATATTGATATAGGCCATCCAGCTTAGCGTCATAATGATAAAATTCCCGCTGCCCGTCTGCCAGAAGGGATTATTATTATGCGCCCCCCACGTGTTCATCAGGATGATCACCGAGAGCGCGCCAGTCAGAGCGCTCATGAACGGTCCAGCCAACGCGACGAGGATCACGCCGAGGCGCGGATTCACGCGCATTTTCCGCGGATCAATCTGAACCGGCCGACCCCAGCCAAATCCAGCGATGAACAGGCAAAACAGGCCGACCGGATCAAGGTGGGCGAGCGGATTGAGCGTCACCCTGCCCTGGCGCCGCGCCGTGTCGTCTCCCACCGTGAGCGCCATGGCGGCGTGGCCGAACTCGTGAACAGCGATACCCACCACCACCGCGATCAGGCGAAACAGGAGATCTTTCCCGAAAATATTCAGCACGCTTGCGTCATTCCCCTCTTGCCGGTGGTGCGCGCCTCATACGCGTTGAATCCTGCCCGGAAGGAACCGGCCGAACGGCGCATAAACGGCGGGGTGCGCGCGGATCTCCTGGCGCGCCTTCCCGCGTATGGCGTCGAGAGCCGGTAAGCCGGATGGCGCTCGCTGGGCAATAACGATGACATTGTTCTCCAGCAGCGGAACAAGTCCGAGCGGCAGCGCCCAGACAGGTCCAACCAGCAGTTTCATATGCCGGCACAAATCGAAAAAACGCCGACTCCGACGGCCGGCCGTCGGCATGATGACATTGGCGATCAGAATGCCGCCCGGTTCCAGACGGTCCGCCAGCGCGCTCAAAAAGACCGGCGACAGCATGGTTTGCGGTGTCTCTTCGCGAAAAAAAGCATCGAGAAAAACCAGGTCGAACTTGTCTCCCATACGTGGAACATACAGACGTGCGTCCGCCTGAAGCAGCCGTACCCGCGGATCGTCCGGCACATGAAAAAAGCGGCGCGCCGCATCAATCACCATTTCGTCGATGTCGATGCCGACAATCTCCGCAGTCGGATGGCGCCGGTACACATGCGAAATGGCTGTCGCGGTCCCCACGCCAAGCGAGAGAAAGCGCCTGACCTGGGGACGCCAGGCGGTATACAGCGAAAACGCTTGTTGATAAGGGAAGTACAGGCGTTCCGGACGCGCGATGACACAAGCACCCTGCCAACTTGCCCGGGCTCCCCCGAAACGCAAAAAACGGACACCGTGACGCTCGCCGACAAAGATGCTCTGATAGGCGGACCTTGTCTCAAGAATTGCCGTCGTGCGACAGCTCGTCCACATTCACGCGCGAAGGGTCCGCGCCAGATTGGCCATCTCGATGGCCGTCACAGCGGCATCCCAGCCCTTGTTGCCCGCCTTCGTGCCCGCCCGTTCGATCGCCTGCTCGATCGTATCGGTCGTCAGCACGCCAAAGACAACCGGCACGCTGCTTGCCACTGAGGCTGCCGCCACCCCCTTGGCCACCTCTGCCGCAACGTAATCAAAGTGGGGTGTGGAACCGCGGATCACCGCGCCCAGCGTGATCACCGCGTCGTACTTCCCGGAATCCGCCATCATGCGGGCTGTGAGCGGAATTTCAAACGATCCGGGAACGAGCGCCACATCGACCGCGTCGTCGTTCACTCCGTGGCGCTGCAGTGCATCTTTGGCCCCGGAGAGCAGACGGTTGGAAATGAAATCATTGAACCGGGCCACCACAATCCCAAAACGCAATCCCGTGCCGACCAGATGACCTTCATAGATCATGCCCACGCGCGTACACTCCCCGCATATATGTACTTCAAGAGGTTGTTCAAATAGTGACAGGACACCCCGGCACATTGCTGCGTCATTGCCAGATATGCTCCCTCAAGCACCAAAAAACGTATGCTCGGTCCGCATTTCTGGCTGCTTCCCAGGGGACATGGGATCAAGTCCTTACAGCAGGCACCATGATCCCGCCTATCGTGTTTGATGCTTCAATCAAGCACGATAGGCACCGCAGTGCGCCTGCCGAAATTTGGGTGATCCCATGCCCCATTGCACTGTGCGGGTCTTACCTACCCCCTTTTTGAACTGGTACTTCAAGAGACAGTTCTACAGGTTGAGCATGTGGCCGAGTTTGGACTTTTTGGTCGCCAGGTATTTTTCATTAAACGCACTGGCGTCCGTCTGCAGCGGAACGCGTTCGACGATCTCCAGACCGTGGCCGTGTAATCCGCTCACCTTGCGCGGATTGTTGGTCATGAGGCGCATCTTGCGCACACCCACGTCGATCAGGATCTGCGCGCCAATCCCGTAGTCGCGCAGATCGGGGGCGAAGCCCAGTTCCTGATTCGCCTCCACCGTATCCAGCCCATGCTCCTGCAGTTCATAGGCGCGAATCTTATTGATCAGCCCTATGCCGCGCCCCTCCTGCCGCATATAGACTAACACGCCCGTTCCCTCCCGCGCAATTTGCGACAGCGCCGCGTGCAACTGTGGGCCGCAATCACAGCGCCAGGAGCCGAAGACATCGCCCGTCAAGCACTCGGAATGCATGCGTACCAGCGTGGGACGCGCCGCGTCCACATTTCCCATGACCAGCGCCACGTGCTCCTTGTCATCGAGACTGTTCCGGTAAACGATGATGTGAAAATCGCCGTATTGCGTCGGCAGATCGGCCTCAGCCGCCCGCTGGATCAGCTTCTCCCGCTCTTTTCGATACGCGATGAGATCGGCCACCGTAATCATGAGCAAACCGGATCTGTCCGCCAGCGCCTTTAGATCGGGCACGCGCGCCATGGTGCCGTCCGCGTTCAGCACTTCGCAGATCACGCCGGCCGGGTACGACCCGCACAGTTCCGCCAGATCCACGGCGGCCTCCGTGTGTCCCGCTCTGCGCAGCACCCCGCCTTCTTTTGCGATGAGCGGGAAAATGTGGCCCGGACGCTTGAAGTCCTTTCCCCGGTTGCGATCGTCGATCAACGCCTTGATCGTCGCGGCCCGTTCCACCGCGGAAATCCCCGTCGTCGTGGAACTGTGGTCGACAGACACCGTAAAAGCGGTGCGCAGCGTATCCGTGCTGTGTTCCACCATCGGGTGCAGGTCGAGCACCTTGGCCCGCTCCGCCGCAAGGGGCGCGCAGACGAGTCCACGCCCGTGCGTGATCATGAAATTGATCACGTCAGGTGTCGCGTGCTCTGCAAGCGCGATAAAATCCCCTTCATTCTCCCTGTCTTCATCGTCCACGACAATGATGACCTCACCGCGGCCAAGCGCGGCCAATGCCTGTTCAATCGTGGCAAACACGCTGTGTCTCTCCTCTCAGAACCCCAACCGGCGCAGCGTCTCCTCTGTGAGACCGTGTCCCCGTTTTACAGGCGCCACATGAGGTTCCAGCATGCGGGCGATATACTTTGCGATCATGTCCACTTCCAGATTGACCTCTGCACCCGGTGTCAAATCGCCGACCGTCGTCACCCGGGCGGTGTGTGGAATGACCGAGACACGGAATCGCGTATCCGACACGTCCATCACCGTCAGGCTGGCGCCGTCAACCGCGACCGACCCTTTCTCCACGATAAACGGGGTCAGGTCGGACGGCGCCGCGATCTCCAGCACGAGCGCGGACGCCGTCCTGGTTCGGGAGAGGACCTGACCCACGGCGTCGACATGACCCGCGACAAGGTGGCCGCCAAGCCGGGAATCGGCGCGCAAAGCGAGTTCCAGATTCACCCGTCCCGCCGCGCGCATGCGGGGAAGTGTCGTACGCCGCTCGGTTTCCGTTACCACATCCGCCACAAACGCGCCGCCGCCCACCGCCGTCGCCGTCAGACAGGCGCCGCTCACAGCCACACTGTCGCCCACGCGCAGATCTTCCGTCACTCGCGGCGCGCCGACGGTGATGCGCAAACCGCCGGCCACGCGGCGAACGGCCGTCACCACACCGATTTCCTCGATCAATCCTGTGAACAACCCGGTTCCTCCCGATCATCCGGCGTCCCGATCGTCAACCAGTCATCCCCGACCTGCCGGACCGATGTAATGCGCAGTTTTACAGCCTCCGCCAATGATTTCGTCTCAGGTCCGCGAAAGGCGGAAATGCCGGCCCCCAGCAGAAGCGGCGCGTGAAAGAGCCACACTTCGTTCACAAGGCGCGCGCGCAAGAAAGAAAACGCCAGGATACTTCCGCCTTCGACAAGCACATGCCGGCAACCGCGCGCCGCCAGTCCGTCAAGCACGGCCCGTAGCTCGAGACGCCCATCCCGTTCCGGATGGCGCGCAATCTCGACGCCCTGCC
>JAKACR010000232.1 GCA_021821225.1 Bacillota bacterium
CGTGTATGAAGGGCGCCTGGATTCTCTGAAACGCTTCAAGGAGGACGCCCGGGAGGTCGCGTCGGGGTATGAGTGCGGCTTTACCCTGGAACGCTTCAATGACCTCAAAGAAGGGGATGTGGTCGAGGTCTTCAAGATGGAAGCCGTGAAAGTGGACTAAGGGATATGGGATAAACCAAATTTCTGTAGGCGCGTTACAGTACCTATCGTGTTTGATTGAAGCCCCAAACACGATAGGTAGGATCGGGGCGCCCGCTGTGCGGACTTTATCCCAGTCCCCCAGGTCAGCAGGGCTTGCATGAAAGACGGAGATACGTTTGACGCAGGCAGGTGAAGTGTGTGCGAGTGCGTGCCGAACGCATGGCTTTGCAGATTCAACGGGATGTGAGCGATATTATCCGCTCGGAGGTCAAGGATCCGCGCATCGGCTTTCTGACGGTGACCGGCGTCGATATCTCCAATGATCTGACGCATGCGAAGATCTTTGTCTCGATCCTCGGCGATCCGGATCAGCGCCGGGAATCCTTCGCGGTTCTTGAGCGGACGAAGGGATTCATCCGCTCGGAAATCGGACGGCGGATCCGCTTGCGCCAAACCCCGGAGATTGTTTTTAAACTGGATGAGACGGCGGCGTACAGCGAGCGCATCGGCCGCGTCCTGAACGGCCTGGGTGTAAGCGGCGCAGGCGACGGTCGGGGGACGGGTGCGGGAGAGGATGAAAACAATGGACCGGGGGCGCTATGACGCCGTGCTGGAGGCCCTGCGCGATGTCGCGTGCCCGTTGCTCATCGCCTGTCATGTGAGCCCGGACGGTGACGCGGTGGGCGCCGCGCTCGCCGTGGCGCAGTACTGTGAATTGATCGGTCGTCCCTACACGCTGGTCAATGATGATCCCATTCCGGCCAGGTACAATTTTCTTCCCGGAGTGGACCGCTTTCAGCGCACGGACAATGTCGACGGGCCGTTTGCGTGCGCTGTTGCGCTGGATTGCGCCGATTACCGGCGCTTGGGCGATGTCCCCGCACTTTTGAGCGCGCAACATACGTTGGTCAACATCGACCATCACGAAACGAACAACGGCTATGGAACGGTGGCGTTGGTGGAACCGGAGGCGTCCGCAACATGCCTGGTGTTGTACCGTCTGTTTTGCGCGGCGGACGTCCCCATCGGCCACGCACTGGCCCTCGCCCTGTACACGGGGATCGTGTTTGATACGGGTGGATTCCGCTACAACAACACGACTCCCGAGATCCACCAGGTGGCGGCGGACCTGCTGACGCGCGGGATCGAACCGTTCATGGTGGCGGACCGCGTGCTGGAGGCCATGACGCGGGAACAGGCGGAACTCGTCAGGCTCGGTCTGTCCACTCTTGCGGTGGATGCGACGGGACGGATCGCCCATGTGATCGTGACGTCTGATATGATGAGATCGTCGGGAGCGGAGGAGAGCGATGCGGATGTCCTGTTGCCGTACACGCGTTCGCTGTCGGGCGTGGAGGTGGGCATCCTCTTTCGCGAAAGGCCGGACGGATCGGTGAAGGTGAGTTTGCGTTCCCGCGAGCAAGTTGATGTGGCAGCTATCGCCCTGCAGTTTTCCGGCGGCGGTCACGTGAGAGCGTCGGGGTGCAATGTGGACGCTCCGATCGGCGATGCGGTCAAGCGGGTGTTAAAAGTGGTGGAGGATGCTGTGCGAACGGCGTTTGCGACAGAATGAGGACGATGGAAAATGGAATGGTAAGTGGTATCGTCGTTCTGAACAAGCCGCCGGGGATGACTTCGCAACAGGCTGTCTCGCGCGTGAAGCGGCTGCTTTACGTGCGCAAGGCGGGGCACAGCGGCAGCCTTGATCCGGCGGTGACAGGTGTGCTGCCGGTTTTTCTCGGATCGGCGACGCGCCTTTCCGAATATGTGACGCAGGAGCGCAAGAAATATGCCGGCGAGGTCTGCTTCGGCCGGGCGACCGACACGCAGGACGCGACGGGCACCATCGTCGCAAGGGACGATGCGTCCACCGTCGATGAAGCGAGCGTGCGACGCGCGGCTCTGCGGCTTACGGGTGATGTCTGGCAGACGCCGCCCGCCTACTCGGCCGTCAAGGTTTCCGGTGTGCGCTCGTATGCGCTGGCGAGGCGTGGTGAACCGGTCGCGCTGGAACCGCGGTTGATCCGCGTCGACCGTCTGGAGTTTTTCTCGTTCACGCGTGAAGCGGAGGAATTCCGGGCGCGCTTTCTGATTGAGTGCGGCAAGGGTACATACGTGCGCACCATATGTCATGATCTCGGTATATTGGTGGGAGTCCCGGCACACATGTCGGAACTCGTTCGCTTGTCGTCGGGCCCATTTTCCCTGGAGGATGCCGTGGGATTTGATGCGCTCGAAGAGCTGCGGGAGCGGGCGGTCCTGCCGTCGTGGCACGCCGTGGCACATCTGCCCCTGCTGTGCGCCGACGAAAAGAGACTGCGGGAAGTGCGCTGTGGCGCTCCGTTTGACCTGCCGGAAGAACAGGCGCGGGACGCGGGGGTCTCTACCGCATTTTCCGGACAGTCGCTCGTGCGGATTCACTCTGCGCAAAGCGGGGAACTGGTGGCCATCTACCGGGTGGCCGGCGACGGCGCAATATTGCGATTGACGGCGGAAAAGGTGCTCACTGACGGAGCGGGCGGGTATTTGTAATGACGGCGGCCAGAACCTGCAACCGCGCTGAATTGCCGGATGGAATTGCGGCCGGGGACACGTCGGGGAGGATGGGCTGCATGCGGGAATGGAGTGGGTTCACGTACCTTTGCGAACCGCTCGTCCGATGGGATGGGCGAGCGCGCACGATCGCGATCGGAAAGTTTGACGCCCTGCACCTGGCGCATCAGGCGATCGCGCAAACGGCGGTGCGCAAAGCGCAAGAGAGCGGGAGTACGGCGGCTCTGTTTTCCTTCACGCCGCATCCGCGTCTTGTGCTGCGCGGGGACGCCGCGTACGCGCGTTGGCTTACGCCGAGCGCCGAGAGGGCGCGCGTGGCGCGCGAACTTGGTGTGGAACAGACGTTTGTCGCGCTGTTTGACCGCGCGTTTCGCACATTGACGGCGTCTGAATTCCTGCGCGCCTACCTGGTTCCGCTGGGCGCCATGCACATCGTCGTGGGGTACAATTTCCGTTTTGGCCGGGACGGTGCGTACGGGACGGATGATCTGCGGGAGGTGGCCGCGCAGGCGGGGGTCGGCGTGGATATCGTGCCGCCCGTGCATGTGGCGGGGCGGCCTGTGAGCAGTTCCGAGATTCGCGGCCGCCTGGCCGAAGGGGATGTGGCGGGTGCGGCCCAATCCCTCGGAAGACCGTATCGCGTGCGCGGACGTGTCGTACGGGGCGCGGGGCGGGGTAGGTCGATCGGATTTCCGACGGCGAATCTCGAAATGCTGGAGGATTTCGTCGTTCCGCGCGAAGGTGTGTACGCGGTCGATTGTTTGATCGACGGACGCATCGTGCGCGGAGCAATGAATATCGGACGCAGGCCGACGGTGTGCGCGGATGGGAAGCTGTCGCTCGAAGTGCATCTGATCGGCGAAACGGTTGATCTTTACGGACAGGAAATGACGGTTTCGTTTCTTTCATATCTGCGCCCGGAACAGAAATTCCCATCTGTTGATGCGCTTTCCCGGCAATTGGCGGTCGACGCGGCGCATGCGTCAGCACTGCTCCGGATACAAGGCGCTCGCCGTGAGGCGAATTTTTTGGTATAATCCTCTCGACTTGGTGCGCCGACTCTGTGTCGGGGATTGCGGAGCCGCATCTGCGGGCGGCACTAAGCGACATGAGGATCTTGCTCCAGGGCGCGTGTTGTCGACAAGGCCATGCCAGCCTGCTGCGCGCAGGCTAAGCCCCGTTTCGGTGACCGTTCTCCGGCGGACACGGGATCGCGGGCGATCATGGGATGTTCATAGGAGGGATTCCAGTTGGCATTGACGCAGGAACGAAAGACGGAGATTATCGAATCGTTTGCGGTGCATGAGAACGATACCGGTTCGCCGGAAGTGCAGGTGGCGCTGTTGACGGAGCGCATCAATTATTTAAACGAACACTTCCGCATTCACAAAAAAGACCATCATTCACGCCGCGGTCTGTTCAAGATGGTCTATCAGCGCGCCCATCTGCTGCGTTATCTTCGCGAACATGACATCAACCGCTACCGGGCCCTGATCACCCGGTTGGGTTTGCGCCACTGAATAGTGCGCGGAACGGGTGGATTCGCGATGGCGCCATGTTGTTTATGAGTGCAAAGAGAAGCGGGCTGAATCCCGCTTCTCTTTGCACTGAAGCCTTCGTTCCCGTACAAGAACCCTTCCGTGCCGGGAGACAATGCCGACTATACATAATGGGCAGAGTTTGCTGGGCCGCTGCCTTGCCCTGTGCCCGGCGAGTTCCGCGCCATGGGCAAGGTTCGCTGGGTCGCCAGTATCCTTTTGCTCGTCGCGAGTTTAGCGATAGCGGTGTCCGAGCAGGAGCAAAGGGATACTGACGGCTCGCAGAAGTCATTTACAAGATAGCAAGATAGCTAGGGGGATAAACCCGGTGGCATTTCGGCATGAAACAACGCTTGGCGGACGTCCGCTGATTCTGGAGACAGGCCAACTGGCCAAGCAGGCAAGCGGTGCGGTCTTCGTGCGGTACGGTGAAACGGTGGTGCTTGCCACGGTGACCGCTTCGAAAGAAGCGAAAGACCTCGACTTCTTTCCGCTGACGGTCAACTATGAGGAACGCCTGTACGCGGTGGGAAAGATTCCGGGAGGCTGGATCAAACGCGAGGGGCGTCCCAGCGAAAAGGCAAT
>JAKACR010000233.1 GCA_021821225.1 Bacillota bacterium
CGCGCACTTGACCACGCGCTTTCGCGCGCCCAATCCCCCGTCGCCCCCGATGTTCTGCATGCTGATGCGCAAGCACCTGGAGGGAGGGCGCATCGCGCGCGTGGCGCAGTGGCGGCGCGAGCGGATGCTTTTTCTGGACATTGAGGCGCGCGATGAATTTGGAGGCAAAGTCGTACGGCGCATCGTTGTGGAAATTATGGGAAAACACAGCAATATCATCCTGCTCGATCAGCCGGACGGCCAGATCATCGACGCCATTTCACACGTTTCCCGCGCGGTCAACCGTCATCGTGAGGTGTTGCCTGGGCGGTCTTACGTTTATCCGCCGCAACAGGACAAAATCGATCCCCTGACTGAATCGTCCAGGGGGTTTCGCGCCAGACGGGAAGCCCGTCCGGAGGATGCGCTGGGTGCCTTCGCACTGCAGACGTACCTTGGCATCAGCCCGTTTTTTGCACGCGAACTGGATTATGAGGCGACGCGCCGGAAGGCTCCTGACGCGGAAGCGGAGTGGCTCATTTTCGGTGATCTGCTGCAGCGCGCCAAGGAGGCGAAGGAGCCTGTCACCGTGCGCGACACGTCCGGTCGCGGCGCAGCGTTCTACCTGTTTCTTCCGGAGCATGTAAAGGGTGTTGTCGATCGCTTCCCGACGATGAATGAATGCGTCGACGCTTTTTACAGTGAGCGCGCACTGTCCGACATCGCCCGCGCCAAAGCGGGATCGTTCCTTCGAGTGGCGCGCGCGGAACGGGAACGCGCCGCCCTGCGGGCGCGCAGGTTCCAGGAACTGCTGGAGGCGGCGGACGACGCGGAGGCGTGGCGCATCGCCGCAGAACTGCTGACCGCCTACCTGCATCAGGTGCCGCGCGGGGCTTCAGAAGTCTACCTTCCCAACTTCTACGACGGCGAGCGGCAGCTCCGGATTGAACTGAATCCCGCGAAAGGACCGCTGGAAAACGCGAACGCGTACTACAGACGATACAACAAATACAAGCGGGGACTATCGGTCACCGCCGAACAATTGCAGCTCGCCAAACAGGATACCGTCTATCTCGACACGGTCATTCACGAACTGGAAACCTGCCGGGTGGAGGACATCCCCGGAATCGAAGAAGAACTGCGCGCCGCGGGATTGCTCAAAACCCAGACAAAGAAAAAACAAGAGGCGGGACGCGGCGCAAGGGACAAACACGCGAAACCGCATCCGCTCACGTTCTCGGCCAGCGACGGGACCGCGATCTGGGTCGGGCGCAACAACACAGAAAACGACGCCATCACATTCCGGCACGCGCGCAAGACGCATCTCTGGCTGCACGTGAAAGACGCCCCCGGCTCCCATGTGGTCATCGCGAGCGACCAGCCCGCGGACCTGACGGTGCGCGAGGCGGCGCTGCTCGCTGTCCACTTCAGCCGCGAACGCGAATCATCCAAGGCGCAGGTGGATGTCGTCCCGGTCGGCCACCTGTGGAAGCCAAACGGCGCCAAGCCCGGATTTGTCCTGTTTGAAGGGCAGCAGACCATCGCGGTCACGCGCGATGAAGAAGCGCTCGCGCGCCTACTGGGGAACACGGGGACTGACGGCCAGGGCAGGCGGTCCCGCTCCGGCTGACGGACAGACTGTCGGAGGGCCGCCTTCACTGTCTTCAGGTCACGAGCGCGCGCCAGCGCTGCGCGCCGCTGCGTACAGCGCGCAAGCCTGCTTCCGGCTTGGCGTGCTCCTCCCAGGCACGGCGGCATTCGTGGAACAGCGCGTCAAGGTCGGCATAATCGTAGATGGCCCACACGTCCTCGTAATCCACCGGCAGGCGCTCCAGCGCTTCACCAGGCCAATCCGCCGACAGAGCGACTGTCGCCAGCAGTAGTTCACGGATGTCCGGGCGATCCAGAAAGCCGGCAAGCGCGCAGACCAGCGCGCTCATAGCCAGCGCCCATGCGCGCAAACGCGGCTGTCCACTCTGGACGGCCCGGCCAAGCCACGCCACCACGGGAGCGGTGTGCCGGACGCGCCCTTTTTCCATCAACGCCCCGCACAGGCGGCACGCGCCGACCACCATCCGCGCGGCCGCCGCCTCCCGCCCCTGCTGTCCGTCCTCGTACCCGGACAGCGCCACAAGCAACGCCTCGTAACGTCTGCCGAGGACAGCGCGCCCCACATACATTTCACCGTCCGCTTCCCGCAACAGGATTTCGCGGCCGATGCGCAGCACGGACTGGCAGGCGTGCTCCGCGAATTGGACAGCGTGCGGCGCATCCCCCCGGTTTTCTTCATCCTTCACCTGCTCCGCGAGCGCCAATTCCGCCAGATTGAACAGCGTCTCCACCGCGTACTCCACCGACGAGAAAAGCTGCTGTCCGACGAGACTGCCCCGCGTGATCCGCTCCAGCGCATTGACCGTCTCGCGCCCGGCTTTCCAACTGCGGCGCAGCACCGCATCCTCGCAGAGTGCGTGCGCACTCTCAAGCACGGCGCCCAGCATCCCGCCCTCCCGCTCCTTCGCCGCGACAGCCGCAATTTCCACAAATTGCGTCACGGCACTGCCGCGCACCCTTCTCGTTCCGCGTTCCGACATGCTGTAAAGCGCCCTCACGGCGATCATTCCCGTGGTGGAATCCATGTCGGCGGCGGCGCGCTTGGCGATGTCGCACACCTGTTCCACTTTTTCCAGTGCCTCCGCGACGCGGCGGCGGCGCAAAGAACGGTGAAATTCCTCTTTGATCTCGGCGACGATGCGCTCCGGTTTCAATAACTGCATCACCGCTCTCATGTACAGGACAAGCATGCCGAAGCAGATGATGACAAGAACCATGTCCGCGTTCATCTGCGGCTGCAGATAGGCGGGAAGCGTCTCATGGATCGGTTCGGTGATGCGCGACAGAAGGTAGAGACTCTGGATGATGGTGACGAAATACACCAGAGTCAGCGAGATATTGAATGGCATTTTCAGGAATAAATCGAGCACTCTGTGTGTGTAACGGCTCGCGGTCAATTGGATAGCGACCAGCGTGATGGAGATGCACAGGGTGAAGATCGTGGAGAGACACGAGACGATTGTGCTCAGATAATTGCGCGCCGTGTCGGTGTCTCCGGCAAAGGAACGGGGCGACAGAACAAAAACCAGTGCGATGGCCGCGCCGGCGACGACAGCGTGCATGATCATGCGTACGGTCACCGCGCGCTCCTCCTCCTGTATCCTTCGTTTAGAGGACATGTGATAAACCAAATTATCACATGTCCTTAGGGTGTCGCAGGCAATGGGGGATTATCCCGTCCTGGGGTGCGGCCAAGCGGAACAAGGGACGGCTTCCGACAGCCCGGCGGACGGGCGCGTACTCACGCGCTCGGCGTGGAAGAGGAGGTCGCGGTCGGCGCGGCATGCGCGCCCCGTCCCCGTTTTTTTGCGGTCCACAGCAGCATCGCGGTCGCAACTGCACGCAAAACCGCCGACAGGCTCATGGCCGGCGTCATATGGAGGATCCCGAGCAACGCTACGCCGATCTGGGGCGCGATAAAACCGATGAAACCGATCGTGATGTTAAAATGCGCAATGTAGGTTGTGCGTTCCTGCGCCGGCGACACTTCGAGCAGGTGATTGAACTGCAGGAGAGCCAGCCCGGCAAAGAACAGGCCGGAGATAAAGTTCACGAAGGTGAGATACGGAAGATTGGGGGAAAGAATGGTCAGCACAGGCGTCAGGGCCATTCCGAAACACGCCGCCGCAAGCATGGTCGTATTGCCGAAACGCTCCGCAAGCCTGCCCCATCGGCTGTAGGTCAGAATCTGCGACACCTGGGCGGCAACGTTGAACGCGCTGATCCAGATGCCCGTGGCGCCTGCGTCGCGGATCTGGTAAATGCTAAACAGCGGCCACGCCATCTGCCAACCAAGATTGAACACGGTCGCCGCCACCAGAAAGCGCCGGTACTCCTGACTTCGAAAGAGCGCCACGAACGTGCGCGGCGTGAATCCATTTGCCTTCGAGTCCGGCCGTGGTTCCGGGTGCTCGATGTGGCGGACCAGATAGTATACTTCAAACAGCGAAAAGCCAAACGACAGCAGGAAAAACACCTGATATGGAGGCACGCTGGTCACGGGAAAACGCTGCAGGATCAGGCCGGGTATAAGCGTCGACAAGAGACCGACCACCGTCACGGCGCGATTGCGGCGGCCAAAAAATTCGCCGCGCCGCTCGCCGGGAATCAGATCGCCGATCATCGTCTGCCAAGACAAACCGCTCAACGCCTGCGGCAGATTCATCAGGGCGATCAGCAACACGATCACGGCGGCCGCGACAGGCGGCCTGACGACAAGCGGTGTGAACGCGAGCAGCAGGTAGAAGATGCGCGCGCCCGCCGTCGACCGCACGCAAAATTGCCTTTTCTCCGTCAACCTGGCCAGCCAGGAAGCGCCGATCCAGGTGGCAACAATCGACATCAGGGCCGGGAGCGACGTGAGCATCGCGACTTCCTCCGGCGTGCCGTGCAGCGGCTTGAGAATGAACAGCGAGGCGTAGTTGCCGACGATGGTGAGGCCGACGATCGAAAAGACGCCGTTTTTGATGCTGACCTGTTCATTGGACGCCACTTCTTCCGCCGTATAGGAAGGCATGCAGAGTTGCTCCCGGGATGGCACCGACATGGCGAACGCGCATTTGCCAAACGTCCGCGCTGCGATTATATCACGTCCGGTTCAGGCGAACGACCAGGGATCCGCGACAAATTTTTTCAGCAATTCGATCTCGCGCGCACTGATCCGTCCGCTCTGTTCCGCCGCGCGGATCACCTTAGAAAAATCCGTCAGGCACAGCAGTCGG
>JAKACR010000234.1 GCA_021821225.1 Bacillota bacterium
GTGCTAGGAGGCTGTCCGAGTAAAATCCTTGATTTTACTCGGACAGCCTCCTAGTTCCATAATTCCATGCCCCGTACGTAGTGTAGGGTGAGCCCACACTGGTAATCTGCCATTCGTACATAATATCATTTTGAGGTGTTACAGAGGCAGCCTGTGCACTTCCAACAAACATGGTTCCCGTAAGCACCGCAGACGCGCTGAACAAGCCCATTACTGATTTTAAATTCATACCCAACCCCCTTTTCTTTTAAATAATTTCTATTTTTAGAAAATTATCTCTTGCAATTAGCAAGAGATAATTGGCCATCAAAGAATGGTGTCACAAATTTGAATCGTGCGATCAACGACATGGGATCAGCAGTATTGCTGAATCAGGCACATGATCATTTCACATTCAATACTACTAAATATTACCTATCACCATCATACACCCCAACGAGTGTCGAATTTCCTATCGAAATGGACATAAACCTGTTATTTGGAAAATCCATTCCGTTCGGTGGATCGGTTCGCGCCCATATGGGAGTACGACCGCAAAATGTAGCCCTGCCCATGAATGGTATGCAAATATTTGGGCTGGGCGGGAACGTCCTCAAGCACTTTTCTCGTTCGGCTCACGCACAGGTGGACATCGTTCGGGCTCACAAGCGTGGTTTCCCACACCTGCTGCAGGAGAGTGTCTTTTTTCACCAGTTGATTCACCTGCGCCGCCATGCACAGCAGCAGCCGATACTGCAGGTGGGACAGTGGATAACGCTTCCCGCGCCGGACCACGGAGTGGTCGGACAGGTCGATGGAAACGCCGTCGTCAAGATGAGCCATCTCATTTGTAAGAGATCCCCATTGCAGGTGCATTGTCCGACCTCCCGCGTCATCCTTTGTCATAACGACGATTCCCACCGTTTTCTTGTGACGTACTACAACGGCAGTACGGAGCGGTGCGATGGCTCTTCGCCGTTGCGGTGCTGTCTGCGGAGGGGGGCAGCAGGGCAGGGACTTTACCCCCTGTCCTCTAACCCGTATGGCCTGCATGAAACTGCAGCGCGGCAACCACGGCGACGGCCGCCTGGGCCACCGTGAGCGGCTGCGCGCCGTTCCAGTTCCCGTTTTGCGGCGCGATCAGGCCAAGGCGCGTCGCGATCGCCGCGTCTCCCTGATCGTTCGCGGGGATGGCGGAGGCGTCGTGAAAGGGAAGGCGGAACAGTCCGCTCTCCCCGGCGAGCTTCTGATACCCGAGATAGGCGACCAGCCAGTGCGCGGCGTCGTTGCGCGTGACCGGCAGGTCCGGGTGAAAGTCGCCCCCGGGTTGCAGGATGCCGTCCAGCACGGCCTGCTGGACGGCGGCATAATTCGGGCTGCCCGGGCCGACATCCGGGAATGCCTGTGTCTGTTGACTGTTTGTCATGTAGTATTGGCTGGCTTTCACAAGCAGCGTGATGAACTGACCGCGCGTCATCGCGGCGTCGGGGTGCGCCTTGCCGTTTTGCACGGCAAGCGCGCCGTTGCGTATGAGCAGAAGCATCGCCTGTTCACCGGCGTGCCCCTTGATGTCGGCGGGTACGGCGACGCCCGTCGACTGGTAGGACTGCCACTGGCCGGTTTTTGCGTTGAGAAACTGCGGGGGATTGGACGGAACGGCAACATAGGCGAGCAGGGCCTGCGACGAGAATGTCCACGAACTCTGCCCCGGAGCGAAATAGAGCTGTGGCGCGGACGGATTTTCGCGCAGGGGCAGCACGTACTCCAGGCGCACAGGATATTTCCTGGCGTACGCCTCCTGCGCCTGGGCGAGCGGGATCACCCTGCCCGGCGCGGGAACGGGCGATGATGGGAGAAAACTGCTGAAGTACCCGGTGACCGCGCCTGTAAAACGGTCCGGCATGACTTGGACGATATCGTTTTGCGCGGGAATGCCGTGGTCCAAAAAGATGAAGGAGCGGCTGGCGCTGCCCGGTTGTCCGCCGAATGCCATCGCTGGGCGCAGCGCAAGGGCGCCCATGGCCTGCGGGTTGAGCTTCTCGACGTACGCTGTGGCGATGGCCGTGAGCCGAGTGCCGGACAGGCTGTGCGCGTGTGTGGGCGCTCCGGCGGCAGCGCCCTGTGGCGACGCCGCCGCATAGTAGAACTGGTTCATGTTCATGATCGTGTGCCACAGCGGATTGACGGTGACGGAGTAGGACGATTGGCCGACTTTCTGGAAGGTGAAATTCCAGTAGTAAGGGGACGTGCCGGAAGCGGTGCCCATGGTGGTCGACCGGTTGCTGCTCGCCAGCGTGAAACCAGAGGGGATCACCGTTTTGGCCAGCGTTTCGGCCTGCTGCCGGGACATCTGCTTGCGGTGAGCGTATGGAAGATGAGTCGGGCCGCCCTTCACGAGCGGCTCATAGGGCGCGGTCGGCGCGATCGGCTGTCCCAATGCATTCAGCGCCCTGCCTGTCGTGGCGGAGATCCATATGCCGGGCGGCATGGCGTCCGTGCTGATCGGCGCGACGAGAGCATTTGCCGTGAGTCCGTAAGTGAGCACGTACGGGCCGGGCGCCGCGGTGAACGGATTGAAGGGCGTCACGTACATCAGGCGGAGTTGCAGTGCCTTGATGTAGGCCTGTTCGGCCGTCTGCTGCGACAGTGCGTGCGCGGGCGGGGACGGCAGCGTCGCCTGTTGCCAGTCGGCCTGGTAGCCCACAAGCTGTCCGCCGGCGTCGAGCATGACGGATGCGCTCTGGAATGCGACAGGGATTCCATGGACCGTGTGCGCGAAGACAAACGAGTACCGGCTCTGGGCGACCGGCAGCCCTCCCCACTCACCCGAGCCGATCAGGGACATCCGCGCGTGCTGCGGATTGAGCCTGGCGAGCCAAGTGGTCGCGATGCGTTTTGCCGCACTTTGCGATACGGCCTTGGCGGAGCTTGCGGACAGGCTGTAGGAGGACGCCTTGATCTGGAAGTACTGCACGATCTGACCTGTCCGGGCGTCCACGGTGACCTGGACCGAGCTGGACGGACCCGGCGACTGGATGGACTGCGGTTCTTGGAAAATCACCATGTAGACTGGCCCGTATTCGGGTGAGAGGGAAGTCTGCGATGAACCTCCCAGCGCAATGTAGCCCTTCGGGATGGGGAGCAGTTTCTGCGCGATTGCCTGAGACTGCGCGCCGGTGATGTCTTGCGCGCCGCTGTGCGTCTGCCCGCCGCTTTGCGCAAACGCGGCTCCCGGCGCAAGTGCCAGCAGCAGGGCGAGCGTGGACGCCCGCGCGATGTTCATGCGGTTGTTCAAACTATGTAAACCCCCTTTGTCAACCTGCCGCGCGTGAACGCGGAAGAATGCGCAGGATTGCGGTGCCGGACCGGCGGGACGGGTGCCGGTCCGTGCGCGCGACATGCGGCGGGTGTATTCCGGCCGGCGTGCAATCCAGTACATAAATATAGACGGAATGGAAAGGAAAAAGTTTCACGGGTTGTGAACACTATTTTTCCTGGGCGGGGGTGGTTTGTGGGGATGTCAGAGTCGCGCAGAGTCACGCAGTGTCACAGCTTGCGCAGATGGACGCCCAGCACGGCGTGGTGTTCGCCTTTTTGCAGGATGAGATCGGCGCGGTCGCGGGTGGGGGCGATGTTCTCCTTGAGATTGAGACCGTTGATCCGGTCCCAGATGTCGCCGGCCACCCGGACGGCCTCCTCTTCCGTGAGGCTCGCGTAGCGCCGGAAATACGACCGCTCCATGCGAAACGCGGTGACGCGCAGGGTCTGGAAGCGTTCGATGTACCAGCGGCGGACGTGGCTCTCCGGCGCGTCGACATAGATGGAGAAGTTGAAAAAGTCGGAGACGAAGACGGGCGGGATCTGTCCCGAACCGCGTGCGCCGCCGGTCTGCAGGACGTTCAGCCCTTCGAGGATCATGACGTCGGGCCGGCGGATGACAAGGCGTTCATCGGGAAGGATATCGTATTCCAGGTGGGAATACACGGGAGCCTCCACCTCCGGACGGCCGGATTTCACGTCCGATAGGAAGCGGATCAGCCGCTTGATGTCGTAGCTCTCCGGGAAGCCTTTGCGATCCATGATGCCGCGCTGTTCCAGGACGCGGTTGGGGTACAGGAAACCGTCCGTCGTCACCAGATCGACCTTCGGCGAACCGGGCCCGCGCGCGAGCAGGGCCTGGATGATGCGCGCCGTCGTACTCTTGCCGACCGCCACGCTGCCGGCGATGCCGATGATGTAGGGCACTTTGTGGGCGGCCGTGCCGAGAAATACGTGCGTCGCCTCGAACAGTTGCTGCGCCGCCACCACGTAAAGGTGCAGCAGGCGGGCGAGCGGAAGATAGATCTGCGAGACCTCGACGAGCGACACCGGCTCGTTCAGGCCGCGCAGTGCGGCGAGTTCCGTTTCTGACAGGACAAGCGTGGACGACTCACGAAGCGCCGCCCATTCCTCGCGACGGAAGTGTATGTATGGGGAGAATCTTCTGGCTGTCTGGCTTTCGTTCATCCTGTCCTGCGTCCCACCCCGTGACGTGCATGAGCGGCGCCGCGTGGTCGCCGCATCTGTACGATGCCACAGCCCCGGCGCAAACACAAGTGCCGGACTGTGCGGGACGCGGGCATTTCCCCCTTGATTAAGCGGTTCATCCCGATGCGGGCGCGTCGGATCGATCAGCGTGAGCCACGACAGGACGGTGACAGTTTTGTGTCGCGGCGATCGCCTTTTTGCGCCATTGGACTATCAGGATTAAGTTCCACTGGACACAAGGGAATCTATGTGTATTATGATTCTTGGAGGAATCTTATGGATTGTGGCGGCGCCAGAATCGAG
>JAKACR010000235.1 GCA_021821225.1 Bacillota bacterium
GTTTTTCGCATATAGCCTGTACAGAAACCGACCTACTATACGTGGTATAGTAGGTCGAACGGGAGGTGCGGGAAGGAATGCCACTGTTGTGGAACAAGCCCATCTGGCTCAGCTTGGTCGTGATCGCTCTGCTGTTCGCGCTTTCGAACTACCGGTCCGTCAAACGGGTGATCGTCGGCAGGCCTATGCGCACAAGGGAGTTGCAGGCGTCGCACAACAAGCTGTTCTGGCTGATCGCGCTTCCCATTCTGTCGGCGGACCTCTACTCTTCCGTGGCGTACGGACCGGAGGCAGGCGCGACCGAAATCGCCTTTCTCGGGCCGTCGGCGCAGTGGTTCATCCTGCCTGTCGTGTTTTCGACCGTGCTGCTGCTTTGCGTCATTGTGACTTCGTATATTATGGGGGTTCTTGCCTATCCGAACGGCGGCGGGGGATACAGCATCGCGCGCGACAATTTTCGCCGGCCGTGGGTTTCGCTTGTCGCCGCCAGCGCCCTTTTGATTGATTATGTTCTGACCGTGGCGGTGTCCGTTTCGGCCGGCATCCAGGCGATCGCGTCGGCCTATCCGGCGATCGCCCCGTACGCGGTGGTCCTGTCTTTGCTGTGCGTGATCGTGATCCTGCTTGTGAATCTGCGTGGCGTTTCCGAGTCGGCCACCGTCTTTGCCTGGCCCACCTTTGCGTTCATGCTCAGCATGCTCATCCTGATTGGCTTTGGCTTTGGTCACGATGTGACGCATGGCTTCGTGCAGCCAAGCACACCCGCATTTGGCGTATTTCCCAGAGGGCTCACCACGCTCATCATGCTTAAGGCGTTCAGTTCCGCCTGTTCGTCGCTCACGGGTATTGAAACAATCTCGAACTCAGTGCCGATCTTTCGGGAACCGCGGCAAAAAAGCGCCATTAAAGCGTACATCGCGATGACCGCCGTCACCGGAGTGACATTGATCGGCTTCGGCTATCAACTGTACGTGCAGGGCATCGCGGTCAATCCGCACAACACCATGCTGTCGCAGTTGGCCGGCGTCTACTTTGGCCATGGCGCGATGTACCAGATCCTCACGTGGACCACGTTTCTCGTCCTCATTATCGCCGCCAACTCCACTTTCAACGGGTTCCCCCAGTTGCTCGCCCTCGCCGCCTCGGACGGATTCCTGCCGCGCGCGCTCATGCTGCGCGGCGACCGGCTCGGGTATTCCAACGGCATGATGGTGCTCGCCGCGCTTGCATCTACGCTGATCATCGGGTTCGACGCACAGACCAACGCGCTGATCCCGCTTTTTGCAATCGGCGTCTTTATGTCGTTCACCGTCGCACAGATCGGCCTTGTGCGACGGTGGCGGCGGATACGCGGGCGGCACTGGCTGGTCAAGGCGTCCATCAACGCGGTGGGGGCCACCGTGACCGCCACGGTCACAGTGGTGTTCGCGGTGACCAAATTTACGCAAGGCGCGTGGGTCGTGCTGGTCGCTCTTCCACTGCTGGTCATCATGGCGCTGTCGATCGGGCGGTACTACGATCGAGTCGGACGCCAGATCGCCATCGTCCCGCAGGCGTCGCCGCCAAAGCCGCACCATGTCCTGACCGTCGTGCTGATATCGGGTGTCCACCTCGTGGTCGAGCACACGATTTCATTCGCACAGAGCCTGGGCACCGAGGTGATTGCACTCTATGTCGGGTTTGACGAGAAATCCATCCAGGAGATGGAGCGGCGTTGGGCGGAGTGGGGGGCGCCGTGCCGATTGGTGACGCTTCACAGCGAGTACCGGTCGCTCATACAGCCGCTGGCTCGCTTCGTCCGTACGCTGGAGACGTGGGAGGGAGGACGGCCAGACCATGTGCACCTGATTCTCGCCCAGTTTGTCCCCCGCAGATGGTGGCACTACCTGTTGCACAATCAGAGCGCGTTTCTCATTCGGACGTGGTTCTTGCGCAACCGCGATGTGGTGATCACTACCGTGCCCTACCACCTGCATCCGCAAAAGACGTGACGCCCGTCGTGTCGTTTGGCGGTCTTTGATATGATAAAATGAGCCAGCGGTCTTGTGGTAGGGGAGGGGCTCGATTCATGGTCGGAATCGGTCAGAACAGCATTCGCAACAAGCGTGTCAATCGGGCTCTCGTGCTCGACATGCTGTTGCGCGGAGGGCCTTTGCCACGCCGTGAACTGGCCACATTGACGCGGTTGACACCGGCGACCATCACCAAGATTACGGCTGAACTGATTGCGGAGGGATGGGTACGGGAGATCGGCGTGTGGAAGGGGCGCGCGGTGAAAGTCGGGAGGAAGTTCATCGCGCTTGATCTGGTGCCCGAGGCGGCCATTGTGGGTGCGGTGCACATCCGTTCCGACAGTCTCGAAACCGGATTGATTAATTTGAAGGGGAAACTGTTGACCAAGCGGCGTTCGGCTTTGCCGGACCATCTGGATGGCGGCGCGCTGATTGAATTGGCGGCTGAAGAGTTAAAACAGGCCGTCGCCGAGAGCAAGGTGAGCCGCATGGCGGCGATCGGGGTGGGTTCCGTCGGACTGGTGGATTTTGCGGACGGCATGGTGATCGGCGCGCCGCAGCATCCGGCATGGCGCGGCCTGCAGGTGGCGCGCGAATTCGCGCAGCGCTTCTCGCTGCCGACGTTCGTGGAGAACAACGTGCGCGCCATGGCCCTGGCGGAGCGAATGTTCGGGCGGCTAGGCAATGAAACGAACTCGATGTGCGTATATATCGGCAAAGGAATAGGATCCGGATTGATTATTCGCGATCAAATTTATCAGGGAGGACTTGCTGGAGGAGAATTCGGCCATATGACCTATCTGCCTCACGGCTTGCCCTGTTGGTGCGGCAACGAAGGATGTCTGGAGCAATACGCCGCGGAACCGGCGCTGCTGCGCGAGTTGGGGATCAGGTCGGTCGACCGCCTGCTGGCTCTGACCGCCCAGGGCGATCGGGAGGTTCTGGAACAGTTGCGGATTGCGGGCGAACGGATCGGAACCGTTCTCGCTTCGTTTATCAACATGTTCTATGTTCCGCACATCGTGATTGCCGGCACGCTCGCGTCTGACGATCTGCCGCTTGTCCGGGAAGTGCAGGACGCGGTCAACAGGCAGTCGTTTCTCGCGCGCCGTCGGCCCGTAAAGGTGTCGGCGTCCGCCCTGGGGGAGGATATCGGGTTGCTCGGAGCGGCCAGCCTGGCGCTCTGGCGTCATGTTTTTCAGGCGGATCTGGATGTGGAGTCCCGCTATGCTCGCTGAGAACACCCGATTCCTCGACCCTTTGCGGAGCACACTCCGGAATCAGGTATTCCCGAGAGCGGATCTGCGCGCGGTTTCCTCTGCATACAGCCGGTTGGCCAGTTCGGCCCGGCCGGTGTTGCGCAGGCGCTCGCAGTATGCGTCGAGCTGCGCGCGCGTATGAAATGATCCGCCTTCGCGCATCACCGTCCACAGCGGATCGACGCCCGCGGGGGATGTGCTCATCTGTCGCGCGTGCCACTCCTCCAGCAGGGCGAGGCCCCTGTCGCGCACTTCCGGATAGTCCTCCGCGACGTTTTTCGTCTCGTGCGGGTCTTGCGCGATATCAAATAGCATGACCGGCGGGAAATCCTTGAGGCCAGGGTCGTAGGTGCGCACGAGCAGCCAGTGGTCAAAGCGGACGGAACGCTGGCATGCCCAGGCCATCTGGCTGACCACGATGTACGGGTGTCCGCCGGACGTTCCCCCGTCCGTGAGCGCGGACGCATAGCTGCGGCCGTCCCATCCCGCCGGGGCCTCCCGACCCATCCATTCGAGCAGCGTCGGCGGCAAGTCGAGATGGTAGTGAAGCGCTTCATCGACGTGTCCGGCGCGCACACCGGGGCCGGAGATGATCAACGGAATGCGGCACGTCGGCAGGTCGGCCGTCTGATGGTCGCCGTACACGTTGAGTTCGCCCTGATTCTCTCCGTGGTCTGCGCTGACGATGATCAGGGTGTCCTCCAGGATGCCCAGTTCTTGCAGCACGTCCCGGATGCGCCCGACGTGATCGTCTGCGTAGCGAATGCCTGTGTCGTAGTTGTCAATCCAGAACTTGTAGTCTTCTGGCGTGCGGATTTCATCCAGGGTGCGCGGCCAGCGCGCCGGGTTCTTGCTCGGGCCGTAACCGGAGACTTCCCGCGCGCTGTGCGGACCGAAGCTGTTGCGCTGCGCGTCGAGGATTTCCTGTGTGAGCCAGGATGGCGCGGGATCGGAGGCAAACGGGTTGCCGTACGCTTCCGGAGTGCGGTACGGTGTGTGCGGGTCCCAAAAATTAACATGTAAAAACCAGTTGTCTTCGCCGGCATGCTGGCGCAGCCATCGTTCGGCGTACGGATACACCTCGTCGGCGCGTTCCATGCCGCCCGTTCCGTGATTGATCACTTCGTTGAAACCCGCATACCAGTGCCATGCGCTGTGACGTTCGCCAAATGTGCTGACCGTCGCGGTCCTGTACCCGGCGGAGCGCATGGTCGACATCCACGAAGTGATGCCGAAGCGGTCGCGAAAGCCGCGCGAAGGGCCTTGAATAAACGGTGAACCCGCCGTTCCACCGTGGCCGACGACGCCGTTATGGATACCGAAACGGACCGAAAACAGCGCGGATCGGGAGGGGAGGCAGGGTGCGTCGGATGTGTAGTTGTGGGCGAAGCGTACGCCGCGCGCGGCCAGACTGTCGATGTTGGGCGAGGTGTTTCGCTCATAGCCGTAACACCCCAGATGGTCGGCGCGCAGTGAATCAATATCGATGTACAGAATTCGCATGACATGGACACCTCCGGAAGCGGATTCACAAAGT
>JAKACR010000236.1 GCA_021821225.1 Bacillota bacterium
CGGCTGCGGCCCGGATGCTCTCCAGCGTTACCGGAGCCAGCAGGATAAACCGCCCCGTCAGGCCATCCGCCAGTTCACGCGCCTCATCCACAAGCGAACGCGCATCCAGTTCATCGCTTTGCGCGCAGATCCTGTGAAATGGCAATACCGACAATTCGCGCACAAGCGCTCGATAATCGCGCCCAGTCGCGACCACCTCGGCGCGGGGAACGGCCAGCCCGTGCACAAATCCGAAACCGGCCGCCTTTTTTGCCTCTTCCAGCCGCTGCGAGACAAGATAAAACTTCATGCCGTCAGCCCGACGCCCTCGCAGTCGATGCATCGGATGCGCCTCCCGCGCCCGAACCAAACAGCCGTATCTTGTTTCGTACCGTCTGCTTGATCGCTTCGCGGCCCGGTCCCAGATACTTGCGGGGATCGTACACCTTTGTGTCGTTCAGCAGAATCGAACGCACCTTATCCGTAAACGCGGACTGGTTTTCCGTGTTGACGTTGATCTTACTGACACCAAGGCCGACGGCCCGGCGGATATCCTCGTCCGGGATGCCCGAACCGCCATGCAAAACCAGCGGAATGCCGGTCCGGTCGCGCACCTGCGCAAGTCGGTCGAAGGCGAGGTCAGGCTTACCGACGTAATGGCCGTGCGCCGAACCAATCGCGGGAGCAAGCGCGTCGACTCCCGTTTCCCGGACGAAACGCTCCGCCTCGTCCGGCCGCACCAGGGAGGCTTCCCGCGCGTCAACGCTCAGGTCGTCCTCCACGCCGCCGATTCTCCCCAGTTCGGCTTCCACATGCACGCCAACCGCATGGGCTGCCTCCACAACTTTTCGGGTCAGTTCGATGTTCTCCTCCAGTTTATAATGCGAACCGTCAAACATGACGGAAGTCCACCCATGGCGGATGCACCTCATCACCAATTCAAAACTGCCGCCGTGGTCCAGGTGCAGAATCACCGGAACCTTGGATTTTTCCGCAGCCACGCGCGCGATCGCCGTCAAATAATCCATGCCCATGTACTGGATGGCCCCTTCGGATGCGCCGAGAATGACCGGCGAATCCTCCTCGTTGGCCACCTCGATGATGGCCTGCGTCCACTCCAGATTGTTGATATTGAACTGGCCCACCGCATAACCGTTATGCAACCCGTCCTCCAGGACAGCCTTGAACGATCCAACCGGCAATGTTGTCCCTTCCCCTCCTGTGATCTTGACCCATCATATCACGGGCAGCACAAAATCCCAAGAATCCTCCGCCCCATCAAAACACACGCGGCCTGAACCCGCACGGTGGTTCCGCTGTTAACCGGCATCGCTCTGCGGCCCCAGCACGCGCACGATATACTTGCGGAGTTCATCAATGTCAAACGGTTTCGTAAAGTGGCCGAGTGCGCCCAGAACCGCCGCCTCTCTCACCAGATCAAGCTCTCCGTATGCGGTCATCATGACCACTCTCTGCTCCGGGGCGATTTTTCGCGTGGCCGTAAGAATCTCCAGGCCATCCATGCCCGGTATCTTCATGTCGAGCAAAACAAGATCAGGTTCCTTCTCCCGCACGAGCGCCAACGCCTCTCCGCCGTTGGCGGCCGCGTACACCGTGTATCCTTCGCGTTCCAGCACTTCCTGCAGCAACATGCGGATGCCGAATTGATCATCGATCACAAGAATTGTCTTTGCCAAGGTGCGCACACGCCCCTTCCGTTCCTGCCATCGCCTGAGTCCAGCACCTGATTACTTCGCCAAAAGTTGATTATTCCCTTCTTCTGTTTCGGCGACCGTTGCTTTTGCGTGCCGTAAGGCAGCCGCGATGAACTCGCGAAACAACGGCTGCGCGCGATTGGGACGAGACGTGAACTCAGGATGGAACTGCACGCCGACGAACCAGGGGTGATCCTGCAATTCCACAATCTCGACCAGGCGTCTGTCGGGCGAGACCCCGCTGACGATCATCCCCGCGCTTCCCAGCGCATCGCGGTAGTCGTTGTTAAACTCGTACCTGTGACGGTGCCGTTCCTGCACGACGGCCGCGCCGTACGCGGCGGCGGCTTTCGTTCCGGGCAGCAGCGCACAATCGTAAACGCCAAGGCGCATCGTTCCGCCTTTGTCCTGCACCTCCTGCTGCTCCGGCAGAATTGCGATGACCGGATGACTGGAAAATTCATTGATCTCCGAGCTGTGCGCGTCGGACAGGCCGAGCACACTGCGCGCAAATTCGACGACAGCCAACTGCATCCCCAGACAGATACCGAAAAACGGGATGCGGTGTGTCCGGGCATAGTGCGCGGCGATGATTTTGCCTTCGATCCCGCGGTCGCCGAATCCGCCCGGCACAAGCACACCGTCGGCGGACGCGAGCAATTCCGCGATATTGCCCTCGGTCACATCCTCCGACTGCACCCAGTCGATCTCCACGTTCACGCCATTGGCGACTCCGGCGTGAAACAACGCTTCCGCCACGCTCAGGTAGGCGTCGCGCAAAGCAACGTACTTGCCCACGAGAGCGACGCGGACAGATCCGTGCACACTTTTGACGCGCTCCACCATCGCGCGCCATTCCGCCATATCCGCAGGCGGACAGTCAAGTCCAAGATAACGGACGACGTATTCGTCCAGCCCTTCCTGCTGCAGCATGAGCGGCACATCGTACAGTGTCTCGGCGTCGCGCGCTTCGATGACCGCCTCTTCCTCCGTATCGCAGAACAGAGCGATCTTGCGCTTCACTTCCTGCGAAAGGGGAACCTCCGTGCGACACACGATCATCTGGGGATTGATGCCGATGCTGCGCAATTCGGCGACACTGTGTTGCGTGGGTTTGGTCTTGACCTCTCCGCCCAGGCGAAGATAGGGGATCAACGTGACGTGAATGTACATCACGTTGCCGCGGCCGACATCGCCGCGCAACTGACGGATCGCTTCGAGAAAGGGAAGACTCTCGATATCGCCCACCGTACCGCCGATCTCCGTGATGATGACATCCGTTTCCGGCGTCGCGGCCCGCATGATCCGCTCTTTGATCTCATTGGTGATATGGGGGATCACCTGAACCGTCCCGCCGAGATAGTCGCCCCGGCGTTCTTTGTTCAATACGGAAAAATATACTCGTCCAGATGTCACGTTATTGTCCTGGGTGAGATCAATATCAATAAATCGCTCATAATGACCGAGGTCGAGATCGGTTTCCGCGCCATCAGCCGTCACGTACACCTCACCGTGCTGATAGGGACTCATCGTTCCCGGATCCACATTGATGTATGGATCGAACTTCTGAATGGTCACGCGCAATCCGCGATTCTTGAGCAATCTCCCCAGCGAGGCCGCTGTAATTCCCTTGCCGAGGCCCGAGACAACGCCGCCTGTCACAAACACGTACTTGGTCACGCTCACGCCCCCTCGGACAACATCACAAAATAAACGTCCTGGCCAGCCATCACCAGAACGCGCCGCTGCGAACTATTGAATTCACCTGTTTATCGTACAGACAAGCCCTCCAACCTGTCAAGACCACAACGACTGACCGCGAGGAATGTCCCCAAGGAATGATCAGAAATCGTCGCCGCCCTCTTCCTCCTCAAACGTCTCCTCCTCTGCCACGTCTTCTTCAAGGAAGTCACTTTCATCGTCCTCGTCGGTGGTCGGGTCGTCCTCAAACGACTGCTCCTCCTCGACAAAAGGCGCATCGTCCTCAAGAGCGACATCGTCCTCCAGATTTGCCGCCCCGTCATCCAGCAGCGTGTCATCATCGTCAAGTTCCTCTTCGTCCCGACGCACAAACCGCTTGCCTGCACCACGCTCCATCGCACGCTCGACAGGATACCAGCGCCGCAGACCCCAGACGTTCTCACCCACGCAAACAAAACGGCCGTCTACGTTGATATCGGTGTACAGCCGGGCGATCGAGTCCTTTATTTCTTCCTCCGTCATTCCGCGGAGCTCAGCCACCTTCCGCATGAGATCACGGTAGTAGAATGTCTCATTGGCGCTGCGCAAAACCTCGTGGGCTATCTCGACCATCGGTATTTCCCGCAAGTCCTCCATTGAGTGGCTTTCCAAACGCAATTCTCCAGTCATATGGACACCCCTGTCACACTCGCGAACCTCGCGCTTCATCGCGTTTCATCATGTGCTATTTAAGCACAGCGCCGCGCGTCCGGCAAGAAAATGGGCGCGCGATTTTCTACAGCCCTCCCGGCGGATCGTCCACCGCCGGAAACAGCGCGTCGGCGGCCTGCAGGGCAGCCTGCCGCGCGGTTGCGCGTCCGTCCGCCACTTGCCGCGTGAGCGTGCGCCACATTTCGGTTCTTGCAAAACGCCGGATCAATCGCTCCTCCAGGATTGATTGCAGTTGCAGGCGCGTCTCGTGCTCAGCCTGCCGCGTGCGCCTGCTCGCCAATTGACCTGTCGCAGACAGCCACGCACCATGCGCCGCAATCGCCTCGACCACCTTGTCAATACCCGCAGCCGTCTGCGCACTGCAGGCGATCACGGGAGCCTCCCACTCCACAGTCGCATCCCGCGCGGCCAGCATGTGCAGCAACTGGCCCGCAAGCACATCGGCGCCGGGCAGATCGGATTTATTGACAAGAAAGATGTCCGCGATCTCAAGAATTCCCGCCTTGCCGACCTGGATCTGGTCGCCCGCGCCCGGCATCAGCGCCAGTACCACCGTGTCCGCAGCGAACATCACATCAACCTCTGACTGCCCGGCACCCACAGTTTCAAGCAGCACGACATCAAACGCGGCAACAGCCAGCAGCCGCAACGACGCGTGAACAGAATGAGCCAGTCCGCCCAGAGTGGCGCGCCATA
>JAKACR010000237.1 GCA_021821225.1 Bacillota bacterium
CGCCTTGACGCCGCTTTGCGATTTTGCCGCGGCGAACGGCCGGGCCACACGGCCCCAGTGAAACCATCCTGTCCATGCGCTTCCGGCGAGGGCCGCCGGGGTCTGTACGCGGCTGTCCGCAGGAAACACAAATTGCCCCGACCGGCTCCAGACAGGCGGAATATCGCTCGTCAGCACAGTTGCATTCTTCTCCAGCGGCCCTCCCCGCTGATTCCAGGGCGTCAGATAAAGCTGCGAAGGTCCTTCCGGCATCATCTGGGAAGGCGCGTACGCTTTCCCGTTCATCGGCTTGCCGACGACCTTTTGCGCCGCCAGATGGCCCCACACGAGATAGGGCCTGTTGTGGATCACCGTCGGCACAATCAGGTAGTGGCTCGCCGTCCTGTCCGACGACGGCCATGTCCAGTGGACACCCGCAATCGTCACGCCGCCGGCTGTAAAATTGATCCCGGAGGCAGGCGTTCCGGTGTTTTGCGGCGTACTCCCCCGAAACAGCCACGCAGAAGCAGAGTACAGCGCTCCGGGAAACGACATGACCTCGACCGGCGGCTGCGTCAAAGACGTCAGGCCCGTCCCGGCGCCGCGCGCTGAGCCGTTGGCCGTCTGGCGCGCCGCTTTGCCGGAGGAATTGCCCACCGTCTGCACAGTTCCGCAGCCCGCGAGCAACAAGACGAGCGCAAATGCTGAAAAACGCGCGATGGTCCGCATGATGCATCACTCCTTCTCTCTATCATGCCACAAAACTGCCGTTTGCGTCGCGGATCCCCATATTCCTCCATACCAACTCGTCCATTTCCATCCGCCTGTCCCGACAGCGGTGGATCCCGACGCATAGTTATCACCCCGTACAGGAAGAATGCCTTTTATAATGAAATGGGGAGCTGGAAATCAGCACATGAGTCCACAAGACTCGGGAAATCCTACCGCGGCGGAACAACCGACGGCATTCCATCCGGCGTCAGGCTCGCCACAACCAGGGCAATTCTGTGAACGGCCGTTGTCTTCCTCCATCGAATTGAACCAAGCGCACCTGGAAGGCACTTTTCGCGATTGCTCGGATATCGTCTTCCGGCCGTTCGCCGCTTTCGGCGCGCAGCGGGCGCTGCTCGTCTATGTGGACGGCCTGGTGGATTCTGGACAGATGGAGCAGGCGGTTCTGCAGCCACTGACATCCTCCGAAAGTCCGCATTGGCGCAATGCCACCGTGGAAATCTCCTTTCTTCAAAAAAACGTGCTGTCTGCGACGGATGTTGAAGTGGTCGAAACACTGCCCCGCGCAGTCGACGCGATTCTGCGCTGTCAGGTTCTCCTGCTGGTGGACGGCGACAATGCGGGGCTGGCCGTCAGCCTCGGCAAATGGTCGCAACGCAGTGTGGAGGAACCGGACACCGAGGCGGTCATCCGCGGGCCGAAAGAGGGCTTCACCGAGAATGTGCGCACATCCACAGCCCTGATCCGGCGGCGCATTCACACGCCGGACCTGAAGATGGAGAGCATGCAGCTCGGCACGTACACCAAGACACAGATCGTCCTGTGCTATATCCGGGGACTGGCGCAGGACAGCATCGTGTCGGAGATGCGGACAAGGCTCCAATGCATCGAGATCGATTCAATCCTTGAATCAGGCTACATTGAGGAATTGATCGAGGACGTGTCGTGGTCGCCCTTTCCCCAGTTGCAGGATACGGAGAAGCCGGATGTCGTCGCCGCCCTGCTGCTGGAGGGACGTGTCGCCATCCTGATCGACGGCACGCCGTTTGCCTTGACCGCCCCCGTCAATCTGTGGGGCGCCCTCAGTTCCCCGGAAGACTACTACGAACGCTTTATCATCGCCACGCTGATCCGCTGGCTGCGCTATATCTTCACGGGCATGGCCCTGCTGCTGCCCTCTTTATATGTGGCTGTCACGACATTCCATCAGGAGTTCCTTCCCTTTCCTCTGTTGCTGTCGATTGCCGCCGCCCGCGAGAATACGCCGCTGCCCGCAGTTGTCGAGGCGTTGTTGATGGAGATCACGTTTGAAGCGCTGCGAGAGGCGGGCATCCGCCTGCCCAAAGCGATCGGGTCCGCCATCAGCATCGTCGGCGCGCTCGTCATCGGACAAGCCGCCGTACAGGCAGGCATCGTGTCCGCCCCGATGGTGATCATCGTCGCCATCACGGGGATCGCCTCGTTCACCATACCGCGCTACAATTTTGCGATCGCGATCCGGATGCTGCGCTTCCCCATGATCATTCTCGCGGGACTGTTCGGGCTCTTCGGCATCGTCTTCGGCGTGCTGTGCATCACGCTGCACCTCTGCGGCCTGCGTTCTTTCGGCATTCCATACACCTCTCCCATGACCCCGCTCTCCATAAAAAATCTGGGCGACACCCTCGTCCGCGCGCCGTGGTGGGCCATGAGCTACCGCCCCACGCAGCAGGCAAAAGCCAACATGCGCCGCCAGTCAGGAGGGATGTCGCCAAGCAGTCAAACGCGCGGCCACATGCCGCAAAGTCAAGGAGCCAGGTGATCGCGGATGAGCTTCAAGCGCTGGAAGTACGGCGGCATGGCCGGATTGGCGCTGCTTTGCACAGGCTGCATGAACTGGGACGCGGCAGAGATCAACCAGCTCGGCATCGTGGCCGCGAGCGGCATCCAGATGCTGCGCCCGGACGATCCGCACTCGCCGCTTCTGGGCAGCATGCAGATCACGCGCCCCAATCAGTTGGTCGGCGGACCGGAGGGCGGTGCGGGAAGCGGGGTGGGGAGCGAATCGGACACATTCATCGTCATGACCGGGACGGGACCGACGGCCGCCGCCACGGTCACCGCCATCCAGAAGCAGATGCCGCGCCGCTTTTTCCTGCGCGACCGCCGCGTGATGATCATCGGGGAAGACTACGCACGAAGGGGAATCGGCGAAATGCTGGACGAGATGGTGCGCAATCCCGAGTCCCGCCTGCGCGCCTATCTGCTCCTGGCGCACAGATGCACGCCGCTTGAAATCCTAAAGATCCCGTCCCCGCTCAACCGCCTTCCGGCCAACGCCATCGCGGACCTGGAGAAAAGCGGTCAGGCCGCCAGTGTGAACGTGGTGCAGTTTCTCAAAACCATGACGGGAAAAGGCGACCCCTACCTGGAGGGGATCACGGTGATCCGCACGCCGCAGAAAAAAATGCCGCGCGCCTTCATCCTAAACGGCGTCGCCGTATTCCGCCACGACCGCTTCGCCGGCTGGCTGAACCGAACGCAGGCCCGCGGGTTTTACTGGATACAGCAGGCGGCCGACAAGATCAAGCTATTCCCCACGACGGTGCGCCTGCCCGGGGCCCGGGGCTTCGTGACCGCACAGATGACACGCCTTGAATCCGCCCTCGTCCCGCACTGGGAAGGACGCTCTCCCGCCATGGAGATCCGGCTGAAAGTGCGCTATGACGTCATTGAAAATCTCAGTCCGCTGATACTGGATCGCGCGCAGGACGGACACCGGCTCGAACGGATCATGGCGTCCGCGATCCGCAAACAGGTCCTGGCGACGCTGGATGTCCTGCAGCACCGCTATGACGCGGACATCACCGGATTCGGCAACCGGCTGTTTGCGGCATTCCCCGGCAAGTGGCGCGGCATCGAATCGCACTGGAGAGAAGTGTATGCCGCCATGCCAGTCTCGGTCCACGTCCGGGTGAGAATCGCCCACGGCGGGATGACAAACGGCTTCATCTCGGAGAATGAGGGGGGATGATCACGGCATGGCGTTGGTTCTTGTCACGTACGGCCTCACCGCGCTGCTGGCCGGATGGATCGACGGCCCGCGCCTGATCGCCGAACGCTCGTGGAAGACGTGGCTGATCTATTTGAGCGTATTTGCGGCCGGCTGGACGCTCGGCATTGCCGCGCTGTTCGATGTGACGATCGAAAGTCTGTTTTCGTTTTTGGAATGGATTCTTCAACCTGTGAGCAAGTGGGTGCTATGGACGCAATGAATTCCGGGAAAGTCGTGATTTCCAACCTGCAGTATTTTTCGCTCGTCATTGGCGGCACGGTCGCATTTGGCCACTTTGCCTACTCCCGCATGATCATCGCCAACGCCGGACGGGACGGCTGGATCGCCGTGCTGTTCGCCGGCCTGCTGGGCATGGCGGTCGCCTACCTCCTGTCCAAGCTGGCCATCCTGCAACGCGAGCGGTCGTTCGTCACTCACGCAATCGAGGTGTGGGGAGTGTGGGCCGGCGGCGCGACCGGGATCCTGTACAGTGTGTATTTTCTTTTTATCGGCGCGTTTGCCCTGCACCTGCTCGGAAGCGTCCTGGGCAGTATCTATCCGCGGACGCCGCGCGAAGTCTGGTTGCTGTTCCTGCTGCTCGCCGTGCTGTGGGCTGTGCTCGCGGGACTGGAAGTGATCGCGCGCAGTGTGCAGTTGCTGCTTCCCCTGCTGATCGCCATGGGCATTGCCGCCTCATTGCTCGCCATGCCCGACCGTGACTTCAGCCAGCTTCTCCCCATCCTGTACCGCGGTTTCGCCCCGGTCTGGCGGGGAACGGTGATCATGCTGACGATGGGCGCTGAGATGATCGCCTTCAACATGATCACCCCACATGTGAAAAACCGCGAGGCGCTGGTCAAGCAGAGCTTCATCCTCGTGCTCGCCATCACCCTGTTTTACATCGGCCCGATCACCGGTCCCGTCACGCTGTTCGGGGAGCAGGTCGCCCGCTTCCTGGCGTATCCGACGTTTACCGAATTGCAGTACATCAACGCGTCCCCCCTGCTGGAACGGCTGGACCTGTTCGCGATCATCCTCTGGGTGACCGGCGC